>DATDCY010000332.1 GCA_036524115.1 bacterium
CGACGCGCCGCTCCTCGCCCGGCTCGACGCGCTGCTCGCGCGCATCGGGCGCGCGCCCACGTCCGCGCGCGACCGCGGACCAGCGGAGTAGGCTTGTTCCCGTGCTTCGATCGTGGCGCGCGCTTCGCGCGGCACTGGCAAGGCTCCGCGACGTCGACAGCAATGCGAGGTGAACGTTTCCCGCCGGCCTGCTAGAATGCCGCGCAACAACCAGGGGGGGTACCTGCCATGGCCAGGATCAGGCGTGCACTGCTGAGCGTCTCCGACAAGACCGGACTCATCGAGCTGGCCACCGCGCTGCGCCGCCGCGGCGTCGAGATCCTCTCCACGGGCGGCACGGCGAAGGCGCTCGCCGCCGCCGGCATCCCCGTCGTGCAGGTCTCGCAGTACACCGGGCAGCCCGAGATCCTCGAGGGGCGCGTGAAGACCCTCGTGCCGAAGATCCACGGCGGCATCCTCGGCCGGCGCTCCCTCGCCAGCCACCGCCGCGAGATGAAGCACCACGGCATCCCGCCGATCGACATGGTCGCCGTGAACCTCTACCCGTTCGAGTCCGCCGCCTTCAAGGCCGGCGCCACGTTCGAGGACGCGATCGAGAACATCGACATCGGCGGGCCCACCATGGTGCGCGCGGCCGCCAAGAACTTCCCTGACGTCACCGTCGTGGTGGACCCGGCCGATTACCCGGGGCTCGTCGCCGAGCTGGACGCCAACCGCGGCGCGATCTCGCCGGCGACGAACTTCGCGCTGGCCCGCAAGGCCTTCGCGCACACGGCCTACTACGACTCGGTCATCGCCGGCTGGCTGGCGGGGCAGCGCCCCCCCGGCAAGGACCGCGTGGCGCCGCCCCCGCCCTACCCCGCCACGCTCGCGCTGCCGCTGCTCAAGGTCCGCGACCTGCGCTACGGCGAGAACCCGCACCAGGCGGCCGCGCTCTACCGCGAACCGGGTCCGCCGGCGGGTGTCGCCGGCGCGACGCAGCTCGGCGGCAAGGAACTCTCGTACAACAACCTCCTCGACCTCGAGGCCGCGTGGGCGGCGGCGCGCGACTTCGCCGGCCGCCCCTTCGTCGTGATCGTCAAGCACAACAACCCCTGCGGCGCGGGGACGGGCAGGGACGCGGCGGAGGCCTTCGACCGTGCGCTCGCCGGCGATCCGGTCTCCGCCTTCGGCGGCGTCATCGCCTGCAGCCGGCCGGTCACCCCCGCGCTCGCCCAGCGCATCACGGCGACCTTCTTCGAGGCTGTGATCGCCCCCGGCTACGCCCCCAAGGCGCTGGAGACGCTGCGCGCCAGGAACGGCCTGCGCATCATGCACATCGCGACGCCCGGCCGCGGCCGCGCCGAGCTGCGGCGCATCGACGGCGGGTACCTGCTGCAGGACCCGGACGCCGTCCAGATCCGCGACGTGCGCAAACTCCCGGTCGTGACGCGCCGCAAGCCCAGCGCCGCGGAGTACCGCGCCCTCGAGTTCGCCTGGCGCCTCGTGCGCCACGTGCGCTCGAACGCAATCGTCTTCGCCACGGAGCAGCAGCTCGCGGCGGTCGGCGCCGGGCAGATGAGCCGCGTGGACTCCTGCCGGATCGCCGCGCTCAAGGCGGTGCTGCCGCTGTCGGGGACGGTGGTCGGCTCCGACGCGTTCTTCCCCTTCCCCGACGGCATCGACGAGGTGGCCGCCGCCGGGGCGACCGCGGTGATCCAGCCGGGCGGCTCGCAGCGGGACAAGGAGGCCATCGACGCGGCGGACGGGCACGGACTCGCCATGGTCTTCACGGGTATCAGACACTTCAAGCACTAGGGTGTCGCCCCGATCCGCGCGTGCGCGCGGATCCAGTGGGGCAGGACCCGTTGACATGCCGTGGACTGAAATGATTACGACGCAACTTGATGCGGGAGAACCCGCCAAGAACCACGCGCGGCACGCGCTGCGATCCAGGCACGAGGATATGCTGAGCAGATCGAAGCACGATGACAAGTCTGACCTTCTGATCCGCGCGCATGCGCGGATTTGGGTGTCGCGGGGATCTTTTCCGCCCTGGCTGCGGCGCGCTCCTCGCGCCTGCCTGCGACGGCCACCAGGCCGTCTCGGCATTCGCCTCGTCGCGCTTCGTGCCAGGACGAAAAATCTCTCCCGCTCCAGCATGTTCACGGAATGACTGCCGGGAGGGCCCGACGATGAAGGTACTCGTTGTGGGGAGCGGGGGGCGCGAGCACGCCCTCGCCTGGAAGCTGCGGCAGAGCCCGCGGGTGAGCGAGCTGATCTGCGCCCCCGGCAACGGCGGCATGGCGGGCATCGCGACCTGCGTGCCCGTGCCCGCGGAGGACGTGCGCGGCCTGCTCGCCCTGGCGCGCGAGCGCGCGGTCGACTTCACGGTCGTCGGTCCCGAGGCGCCGCTGTCGGCCGGCCTCGTCGACCTCTTCGCCGCGAACGGCCTGCGCGCCTTCGGGGCCTCGCGCGCCGCGGCCGAGCTCGAGGGGAGCAAGGCCTTCGCCAAGGACCTGATGCGCCGCCACGGCATCCCCACGGCGGCCGCGAGCACGTTCACGGACGCCGCCGCCGCCCGCGCCCACGTCCGCGCAGCGGGAGCGCCGCTGGTCGTCAAGGCCGACGGCCTGGCCGCCGGCAAGGGGGTCATCATCTGCCGCACCCTGGCCGAGGCGGAGCAGGCGGTCGACGAGATCATGGTCCGGCGGGCATTCGGCGCCGCCGGCGACCGCGTCCTCGTCGAGGAGTTCCTCGAGGGCGAGGAGGCCTCCTTTCTCGCGTTCACCGACGGCCGGACCGTGGTCGCCATGCCCGCCTCGCAGGACCACAAGCGGGTCTTCGACGAGGACCAGGGCCCGAACACCGGCGGCATGGGGGCGTACTCGCCGGCGCCGGTCGTGACGCCCGCGGCCGCGGACGAGGTCATGCGCACCGTCATGGTCCCGACGGTGCGCGCCATGGCCGCCGAGGGGCGGCCCTACCGCGGCGTGCTCTATGCGGGCCTGATGTTCACGAAGGCCGGCATCCGCGTCCTCGAGTACAACGCGCGCTTCGGCGACCCCGAGGCGCAGCCCGTCCTCATGCGGATGAAGGGCGACCTGCTGCCGGTCCTCGAGGCCTGCGTGGACGGCCGGCTCGACGAGGTGCCCGTCGAGTGGCTGGAGGAGGCCGCCGTCTGCGTCGTGCTCGCCTCCGGCGGCTACCCGGGCAGCTACCCCAAGGGCCTGCCGATCGCGGGGCTCGAGGCCGCCGGCTGCGAAGAGGGGGTCGTGGTCTTCCACGCCGGCACGGCGCTCAAGGAGGGACGCGTCGTCACCGCCGGCGGCCGCGTGGTCGGCGTCACGGCACGGGGGAGCGGCGTCCGCCAGGCGGTGGAGCGGGCCTACCGCGCCGCCGGGAAGATCTCGTTCGACGGCATGCACTACCGCCGCGACATCGCGCAGCGCGCCCTGCGGAGGGAGGGGAAGTGAAGGGACCGAAGATCGCCATCGTCCTCGGGAGCAAGAGCGATTTGCCGTACCTCGCCGACGTCGAGCCGCTGCTCGGGCGCCTCGGCATCGCGCATCGCATCGTCGTCGCCAGCGCCCACCGCCAGCCAGCGAAGGTCGCCGCCTTCGCCCGCGCCGCCGAGAAGGAGGGCTACGAGGTGCTCGTCGCCTGCGCCGGCTACGCCGCGCACCTGCCCGGCGTGATCGCCTCGCTCACGACGCTGCCGGTCATCGGCGTCCCCCTCGACACCTCACCCCTGCGGGGGGAGGACGCGCTGCTCTCGATCGTGCAGATGCCCGGCGGGATCCCCGTCGCCGCGGTCACCATCGGCAAGGCCGGCGTGAAGAACGCGGCGGTGCTCGCCGCGCAGATCCTGGCGCTGAAGTACCCGGCCGTGAAGGCGGCCCTGGCCGCCTACCGCAGGGAGCTGGCGAAGGGATAGCGCGCGCCCCCCCGGGCCGCGCCCTGCACATCGAGGCGCGGCGGGCGGGAGGGCATGCCCATCCCGCCCGCCGCGCGGGACTCACTGCAGGACTTCGAGCACCTTCACCCTGTCCGTGTTCGCGCCGGCGGAGACGTAGCCAATCCCGCCGGGGTCCCCGGCGACGTGGGCGATGACGTCCTCATCCGACCGCGCTTCGGGCGGCGGCGTCCCGCGCCCGGCGAAGACGGCCCGTTGCCACGCGGCCTCGATGGCCTCCACGTCGCGGCCGTGGATCTCCCGGCTGAAGGCGGCACGGACCGCCGAGGCCGGGGCCTGGTCCACCGGGGCGACGGCCACCCCGTGGTCCCACCTGGTCGTCATCTTCATGAACATGAACGCGATCTTGCCCTTGGCCAGACCCCGCGCGGGGTTGTCCTTGTTCACGACGATCTTGAAGCCGCCCGTCTGGGCCCCGGCCGCGCCGGCGAGGGCGAGCACGAAGGCACAGGCAAGCGCGAGCGTGGCGATCCTTCTCATGGCCGCTGCCCCCCCTAGAAGCTGAACGACACGCCGGCGGTGTAGAGGTTCGTCGTGTCGTCCTGACCCTCGTCCTCGTCGTCGGCCGCGGTGAACCGGTTGCCGTCGACCCGGTGGTACGCGAACTTCAGCACCATGTTCCGGGAGAAGAAGTAGTCGACCGCGAACCCGATGTCCTGGTGCTTCAACAGTTCGCCGTCGACATCCGCGCCGTCCTCGAGGTCGGTCTTGCTCCAGTCGTAGCGCGCCGCGACCTGCCAGTGCGGGGTGAACCGCCACGCCGCCTCCGCGTAGGCGGCGTTGGCCGTCGTGACCTCGTCGTCCTTGTACGCGTACTCCGCGCGCACGGTCGCCGGCCCCTGGAACCACTCGACGTGGGCGCCGACCGCGGTCTGGCGGTGGCTCTCCACCTCCCCGGCCTCCGAGCGCGCGTCCTCGCTGCCCGTGTACGCCGAGACGCCGCAGTTGGCCGCCATCCCCGGCGTCGTCAGCACGAACCGCCCGCCGACCATGTCCATGATGTCCGCCTCGCCCTCGTCCTCGCCCGTCTCAGCCCACGGGGTGGACAGGGCGGACTCCATCTCGCCGCCGTAGAGGTCGTACTGCAGGTTCCAGCCCGAACCGACGACGGTGCGGCCGGTGAGGCCGGCGCCGACGTAATGCTCGCTGACGAAACCCGCCGGCCCGTAGATCCCCTGCGCCAGGCTCACGAAGGGGTAGACCGTGCCGACGTCGAAGATCTCCGTGAAGATCCCGAACGGCTGCTTCACCGCGCCGATGCGGAAGCGCGCCAGATCCGAGAAGGCGTACTCCGCGAAGGCGTAGTCGACCGAGGCCCCCGCGCCCTCCTCGTCGTTCTCGACGAAGATCTGCGCCTGGACGGAGACGTTCGGCGAGGGCGCCGCCGCCACCGCGAGCGAGAACTCCAGCTTGTCGTAGTTCCCCTCGTCAGTCCCGTTCATGTACGCGTTGCCGTCGGTCTTCCCGTAGGCCCAGTTGCCGTAGCCGTGGACCTGGACCTTCTCGCCGAAGTCGGCCGCGGCTGCGGCGGACGCGGCGGCGAGACCGAACAGTGCCGCGGCAAGCGCGACGGTGGCGGAGCGGCGGGTGCAGCGCATGCAGTGCCTCCTCGTGTGCTGAGTGGGTGTCTTCGGGCGCGGCGCTCCGCCCCCGGCTGCTCTCACGCATCCTCACTCGACCCGGAACCTGGCGATCTCCTCCCCGAGCAGCCCGGCCTGGCGCTGGAGGCCCCGGAGCATCTCGTCGATGCGGCGCACGGCCGCCGCGTTCGTGTGCGTGACGTCCTGGATCTCACCGACCGACTTGACGACCAGCTCGCTGCCCCGGGCCTCCTCGCGCGTTGCCTCGAGGACCTTCTGCGCGAGACGCGCCGACTCCTCGCTCGCGCGACTCGTGAGCCGGATTCCCTTGCTCTGCTCGGCCATCGCCTTGCGCACCTGGTGCGCCAGATCCCGCATTTCCTCGGCCGCCTTCACGATCTGGGCGCTGCCCGACGACTGCTCGCGCGTCGCCCGCGCGATCTCCTGCGACATCTCGGTGACGTCCTGCGACGAGGCCGCGATCTGCCGGATCCCCTTGTACTGCTCGGTGGTCGCCAGCGCGATCCCTCGGGACGCCGCCGAGGCCTTCTCCGAGTCCTCGGCCGCGCGGCGGATGACCGCGCCGAGGTCCTCGACCGCCCGCACCCCCTCCTCGACGCGCCGGGTGCCGCCCTCCATCGCCTCGACCGCCCCGCTGGTCTCCTTGCGCACGCTCGCGATGAGCGCCGTGATCTCCTTCGTCGAGGCCGCGGTGCGCGCCGACAGCTCGCGGATCTCCTCCGCGACGACGGCGAAGCCCTTCCCGTGCTCGCCCGCCTGCGCCGCGAGGATCGCCGCGTTCAGCGCGAGGAGATTCGTCTGGTCGTTCACCTCGTTGATGACCCCGAGGATGCCGCCGATCTCGTGGCTGCGCTCGGCCAGTCCGCGCAGCGCGGCGGCAGCCTGCCCGACCGCCTCGCGAATGCCGTGCATGACCTCGCCGGTGCGCCCGAGGGCGACGAGGCCGTCCTCGCTCATCGCCCGCGCGACCTCCCGCGAAAGCTCGTGCCCCTGGGCGGCGTTGCGCTCCACCTCCCGCACCACCGAGTCGATCTCGTTGATCGACGAGGAGGTCGAGGTCACGAGGTCGGCGAGCCGCCCGACGTGCTCGGCGACGTTGCGGATCGACACGGTCATCTCGCCGATCGCCGAGGAGGCGCGCTCGACCGACGCCGAGAGCCCTTCGGCGTTCCCGGCGACCTGCTCGACGGACGCGGACATCTCGAGCATCGAGGAGGAGCTCTCGCCCGAGAGCGAGAAGAGGCTTTCCACGCTCTGCATCACCGACTTGATGCTGGCGTTCATCTCCTCGATCGACGAGGAGACCGTGGCGACCGCGTCGCTCTGCCCCGCGCCGCCCTCGGCGATCCGGTGCGCGACCCCGGCGATGTCCTGCGAGACGACCTCGAGTTCCGTGAAGGACGTCCGCACCTTCCCGAGCATCGTCCGGAGGTTCGCCGTCATCTGGTTGAGCGTGACGGCGAGTGTCCCGAGCTCGTCCTTGGAGTCAAGCGCCACGGACGCGGTCAGGTCGCCGGCCGCCGTGGCCTCCGCGTGCCGCACGAGCGAGCGCAGCGGGCGGCTGACGAGGCGTTGCAGGAGCAGGTGCACCACGACCAGGAGCGCGGCCAGCGTCAGCGTGACCCCGAGCGCCAGCCGCGTGACCAGCGCGCGCAGCTTCGCCTCGACGCCGGCGACCGAGTAGTGCAGCGTGACCCTGACGGCCGTGCCGCCGTCCCCCTTGATCTCCGCCTCATAGGGCCGATGGGGCCCGGCCTTCGGATCGCCCGCCTCGCGGCTCTCCTTGAGCCCGGCGCCGAAGGCCGCGCTGGCATAGAGCAGCGCCCGGTCGTCGCTCACGTGCTTCTTCAGCCCCGCCTCGATGGCGTTGTAGTCGAAGTACGCGAGGCTGTCCCGCACCTGCCCGCCGAGCGTCGCCGCCAGGTTCCGCCCGTTGGCGTCGAACCAGCGGTAGGTCTCGTCGCGCAGCGCCCCGTAGGAGACGACGAAGAACGAGCCGACCGCGACGGCGCTCGCCGCCAGGAGCGCGGCGACCGCGAGGTTGACCTTCGTGGCGAGCTTCACCCGACCCCTCCTGCCCGCGCCCCGCCTAGAAGCTGAACGAGAAGGACTTCGCCGCGATGTGCGCCTTCTCGAAAAGCTCGAAGGTGTGGGAGAAATCGGCGTTCGCCGTCGGAATGAACCCCTTCCTGCGGCATGCCGGTCTTGAGGTACTCGGCCAGCGCGGTGTACTTCGGGCCTTCCTTCTTCGGGTCCTCCGACGACATGATGACGAAGTGCAGCGTGTCTGCCGCCACGGCAGCGGCGGCCGTGCCCAGCAGCACCGCCAGGCAGAGCAGAACGACCGTCTTCCTCACCGCCACCCCCCCTGCCGCCCGCGCGGCGATACCCGGGCGGGAGCGTAGCACAGCCGCGGGGTGACGCCAATACCGCGAAAACCGCTCGGGTTAGGTGAGGGAGGAGGGGGCCAGGCGCCCTCCTCCCCCACCCGGCTACGGTATCTGCGGAAACTTCACCTCGAGCGGGGGACCCGCGAGCCCCTCGACGAGGAACGCCCGGAGCGCCAGCCGCTCCTGGTCGCTCAGCCCCAGGGGCTTGAGCGACGGGTTCCCCTCCCCGCCGCCGCGATCGACGAAGGCGATGACCTCCTCGAGCGTGGCGAAGATGCCGTTGTGCATGTAGGGCGCCGTGCGCGAGATCTCCCGCAGCGTGGGCGTCCGGAAGGCCTTCCAGTCGCGTTGCTCCTTGGTCACCAGGAAGCGGCCGGGGTCCTCCGCGAGCGTCCTGAAGTCCTCGTACCCCGAGACCTTCGCGACGAAGCGGCGCGTCGCCGCCACCCGCGGGTCGCGCTCGAACTCCGGGCTCTCGGGCACGTTGAGGGCGTGGAACCCGTCGTCGGCGAGGTTGCCGCCGGCGTGGCACGTGCTGCACTTGCCCTTGCCGGTGAAGACCGCGTAGCCCTCCCGCGCCGCCGGCGACAGGGCGGTCTCGTCGCCGGCGAGATAGCGGTCGAGCGGCGCGTCGCGGCTGACGAGCGTGCGCTCGAACGCGGCCAGCGCCATGCCGATGCGCTCGCGCGTGGTGTCGGACGACCCGAAGGCGCGCTCGAACATCGCGACGTACTCCGGGACCGACCGCAGCTCCTCCTCGACGAAGTCCAGGTTCTGGTTCATCTCGAAGGCGGACATGAGGGGGAAGAGCGCCTGTTCCTCGAGGCTCGCGGAACGGCCGTCGTGGAAGAGGCGCTTCTGGTAGGCGACGTTGAAGAGCGTCTGCGCGTTGCGCCAGTTGCGCGTGGTCGGGTAGGAGAGCGAGATCGCCTGGCCGTCCCCGAAGCCCTGGTCCGGCGCGTGGCAGCTGGCGCAGCTCATCGTCCCATCCCCGGAGAGGCGCCGGTCGAAGAAAAGGGTCCTGCCCAGCTCGATCTTCTCCGCCGTCTGCGGATTGTTCGCCGGCACCGGCACGGGTCCGAGCGGCTCGAGCCCCGCCGCTCCGGCAACCGTGGGGCCGAGCCACAGCACGACCGCCGTCACGAGAACGGTCAGGCCCCGGACCATGCACCGGGCGGGGGCGGTGCGGTGCCGGACGGGAGCGTGGCGGAGCGCGAGGGAACCGCAGCGGCCGGACCGGAGCGTCCCCGCAGGGGCGAAACGCACTGTTTGAGCCCGCAGGGCGAGTTGTGCGTTTCGAGCGCAGGACCGGACATGCTGCGGTCGAGCGCGCAGCTGGCGGACGCCCGGCGCCGCACCGCCCCCGCCCGCGACGGGACCGCTATAGCTTCGCACGGGCCAGCTCCTCGTCGATTACCTTCTTCAGGTAATCAAAGTCCCGGTTCCCGACCACCTTGCGGCCGTTGATGAAGAACGTGGGCGTCTCGTAGAGGTCGATCGAGACCGCGAGCGCCTTGTCGCGCTCGATGAGGTCCTTGTGCTTCATCCCGTCGAGGTCAGCGGCGAAGCGCCTGACGTCGAGGCCGAGCTTGGCGGCCATCTGCACCAGCCCGTCCCGGTCCTGCCGCGCGCCGGGGGCCAGCAGCAGGTCGTGCATCTCCCAGTACTTCCCCTGCTCGCCCGCCGCGAGCGAGGCCTCGGCGCAGACGTGCGAGTAGTCGCGGTACTTGTACGGCATGTTCTTGACGACGAAACGGATCTTCCCCTTGTACGCTTCCAGGATCTTCCTGACGGTCGGACCGGCCGCCTGGCAGTGCGGTCACTGGAAGTCGAGGAACTCGACCATCGTCACCGGCGCGTCGGCGGGCCCGACGCTCGGCGAGTTCTCCAGCGGGATGGTGTAGCGCTTCTCCTCCGCCCCCTGCGCGAGCGCCGCGACCGGCAGCGCGAGCGCCGCGAGCAGCACCAGCCACGTGAGCCTCTTCATGCAATGCCTCCTTTCCGGGTGTTCCGCAATCATACCTGCAAGACAGAAACGGCGGGGAGCGCCGGAGCGCCTCCCCGCCGTCCCCCGAGCGGGTGCCCGAGTCAGCTGGAGCGTCAGGACGCGACCTGGCAAGGCAGCGGGGATGGGCGCGCGGAGGCGGGCTGGTGCCCGCCGCACAAGCAGCCCTCCCCGCAACGCCGCCAGGGCGCGTCATGGCCTCCAGATGACCCGGGCCGCTTCTTCACTAGTGCGCCTCCTCGTGCGACATGATGGGGAGGGTGATGACGGCCCAGCGGTAGATGAAGACCCCGAGCGACACCAGCCCGATGCTCATCACGAACTCCGTCCAGGCCGGGAAGTAGCTGGTCCGGGCGCCCGACTGCATCAGGAAGCTCACGTTGAACCGGTTCATGATCACGCCCGCGATCACGAGCACCTGCGACCAGAGGATGCCGTCCACCGACTTGCGCACGCCGGGGCTGAACAGCAGCAGCATCGGCAGCACCCCCAGGCCGAAGACCTCGATCGCGAACAGCGCGCTCGCCTTCCCCGAGGAGGCGATCAGGCCGAGGTTGCCGCGCGCCGCCAGGTCCGCGAAGCGCGCGCCGAGGTAGACCGCCAGCGCGATCGCCGTGCCCCGCGCCAGCCCGTCGAGGATGGCCATCGGCTGCTCCATCTTGAACGAGCGGTGGCTGACGATCGTCTCGAAGGAGACCATCGCCAGGCCGACCGCGAAGGCGCTGAGGTAGAACCAGTAGTTCATCAGCGGCGACCACCAGAGGTGCGAGAGCTTGTGCGGCATCAGCAGGAAGAGCCCGCCGATGGAGTTCTGGTGACCGAAGGAGAGGATGATCCCGATGATCACCAGCGGCCAGAGCACGATCGGGTTGCGCATGAAGGCGGCGGCGCCCGGCATCCCCAACCCCTCGAAGAGGTTCGGGGAGAACTCGAGGAAGAGCACCGTCAGGTACATCATGACGCACATCGCGACCTCGAAGAGCATCGAGTGCGGCTGCCACATCAGGATGGGGTGCCAGAGCGACCAGGGCTTGCCGATGTCGAGGAAGACGCCGGCGGCGACCAGGGCGTAGCCCAGGAACGCCGTGAGGATGGCCGGACGGACCACCGGCTTGTACTTCTTCCACCCCAGCACGTAGGCCCCGAGCGTCGTCGTGAAGCCGCCCGCTGCGAGCGCGACGCCGACCATGACGTCAAACGAGATCCACAGGCCCCACGGGTACCCGTCGTTGAGGTTCGTGCTCGCCCGCAGGCCGAAGGCCAGCCGGTAGAGCGCAACGCCGACGCCCAGCAGACCGAGCACGAACGCCAGCGTGCCGCCGCCGGAGAACAGCTTCCCACCAAGCTTCTTTTCCCCGGACATGCTACTCACCCCCCTTGTCGCCGCGGTTGCGGATGAAGGCCAGGCCGCCGAGCACCGCCGAGAAGACCACGATCTCCACCGGGATCTTGGAGAGCGAGGCCCACGTGTACGGCGGCAGCGCGTACTGCGGCACCTTCGTGTTGAAGCCGATCTCCTCGAAGGGCCGGTTGGAGATGTAGATCCACGAGGTCCCCCCGGCCTCCTTCTCGCCGTAGATGTGCTGCACGTACTTGCCGGTGGCCAGACGCTTCTTCGCCTCGGCCAGCAGCTCCTCCGAGTCGCCCCAGAGCAGGGCGTCGGTCGGGCAGGTCTTGACGCAGGCGGGCGAGAGTCCGTCGGCCTGGCGCTCGTAGCAGAAGGTGCACTTCTGCACCCAGGGGGAATGCGCCTTGCTCCACTCGTACTTCGGGATCTCGAACGGGCAGGCCACCATGCAGTAGCGGCAGCCGATGCACTTGTCGAAATCGTACATCACCGGCCCGTCCGGGGTCTTGCGCAGCGCCCCGACCAGGCAGGCCGAGGCGCAGGCCGGCTCCTTGCAGTGCAGGCACTGCTCCTTCACGAAGTTCCAGACCGGCGCGCCGCCCGCCTCCGTCTCGTGGAAGCGGATGCGGGTGTAGCAGGCCTCGCTCAGCGCCGGCGGGTTCTCGAAGCTCCCCGCCAGCACCGTCTTCACCACCGGCCGCTCGTTCCAGCTCTTGCACGCCACCTGACAGCCACGGCAGCCGATGCAGCGCGTCAGGTCAACCAGTACGCCCTTTGGCATGTCGTGGCCTCCTTTAGACCTTCTCGACGTTGACCATGAAGGCCTTCGTCTCCGGGATCATCGTGTTCGCGTCACCGATCGTCGGCGTCAGCAGGTTCGTGGTGTCCCCGCCGCTGCCGTCGGCCGGCATGTTCCAGCCGAAGCACCAGGGCATGCCGACCTGGTGCACCGTCGCGCCCATGACCTTGAAGGGCTTGAAGCGCGCGGTGACCACGGCCTTGCACATGACCTCGCCGCGCGCCGAGGAGACCCGCAGCGTATCGCCGCTCTTGATGCCCTTCTCCGCGGCCAGCTCCCGGCTGATCTCGAGGAAGTTCTGCGGCACGGCCTCGAGCAGCCACGGGGTGTTGCGGGTCATGAGACCGGTCTGCCAGTGCTCCGTCACGCGGTAGGTCGTGCCCACGTACGGGAAGCGCGTGCTGCAGGTCTCGAACGTGTCCTCCTCGAGCTTCTTGTCGCCGGAGTAGAACATCTTCGAGGTCGGGTTGATGCGCTGCGACTTGGAGAACGGGTTCTCCTGGATCGGGCACTCCAGCGGCTCGTAGTGCTCCGGGAACGGCCCGTCGGCCAGCGTGTCGTTGCCGAAGATGTTCGCGACGCCGTTCTTCTTCATGATGAACGGCAGCCGCCCGTCCGGGTTGACCTTGCCGTCGGGGGTCTTCAGCGGCGGGTAGCCGCCGTCGACGATGTCCCCGGACCACTTGAACAGCGGCTTGCCCTCGGGGCTCTTCTTCTGCTCCTTGGTCGCCGGGTCGATGTCCGGCACCCAGGCCAGCAGCTTGCGCTTGGGGTCCCAGGGCTTGCCGTACTCGTCGACCGAGGCCCGGTTGTAGACGATCCGGCGGTTTACCGGCCAGCTCCAGGCCCAGCCCGGGTAGAGCCCGAGGCCCGTGGGGTCGTCCTTGGCCCGGCCCGCCATCTTGTTCCCGGAGTTCGGCCCGAGCGGGTTGCCGTCCTTGTCCTTCTTGGGCGGGCCGTACGAGCCGCAGTAGATCCAGGCGCCGCAGGAGGTCGTCCCGTCGGCCTGCAGCGTCGGGAACGAGACCACGAGCTGCCCCTTCTTGAACGAGCCGGTCACGGCCTTGGTCTTCGGGTCGATGATCTCCTTGTCGGCGAGCCAGTAGCCGTTGATCTCGCGCGCGACGACCTGCGTGTCCAGCTCCTTGCCGTAGTCCCAGGTCGTCTTGAGCACCGGGTCCGGGTTGGCGCCGCCCTCCTTCTTGTAGAGCTCGCGCACCTTCAGGCCCAGCTCGTAGATGATCTCGCCGTCCGCGCGCGCCTCCCCCGGCGGGTTCACCGCCTTGTAGCGCCACTGCGCCCAGCGGCCGGAGTTGGAGATGCTCCCCGGCTTCTCGACGGACGCCGCGCACGGCAGCATGAAGACCTCGGTCTTGACCTCGGCCGGCTTCATGCCGGGGCCGCGCCAGAACGAGCCGGTCTCGTTGTCGAAGAGGTTGACGTTGACCATCCACTCGAGCTTCGTGAGGGCCTTGCGCACCTTGTTGGCGTTCGAACCCGAGCAGGCCGGGTTCTGCCCCCAGGAGAAGAAGCCCTGGTACTTGCCCTTGAACATGTTGTCGAACATGACGAGCCACGACGCGTTCTGGCCGTCGTCGAGCTTCGGCAGCCAGTGATAGCCGAACTCGTTCTCGGGCGTGGCCGCGTCGCCGAAGATCGCCTTGAGGTAGCTGACGAAGTACTTGTTGTAGTTGCCCGGCCAGAAGGCGCTCTGGGGCTCCTTGGCGCTCGTCGGGTCGTACGGCTTGAGGTAGGCCTCGAGCGAGTCCTTCGAGGCGCTCGGCACCGGCAGGTAGCTCGGCAGGATGTGGAAGAGCAGCCCGTAGTCCGTCGAGCCCTGCACGTTGCTCTCGCCGCGCAGCGCGTTGATGCCGCCGCCGGCCATGCCCATGTTGCCGAGCAGCTGCTGGATGATCGACATCGCGATGATGTTCTGCGTGCCGACCGTGTGCTGCGTCCAGCCCATCGCGTACATCGAGGTGCCGACCTTGTCCGGGGCGCCGGTGGTGGCGTAGAGCTCGTAGACCTTCAGCAGGTCCGCCTTCGGCGTGCCGGTGATCGAGGAGACGATGTCGAGGTTGTAGCGGCTGTAGTGCTTCTTCAGCAGCTGGTAGACGCACATCGGGTTCTGGAAGGTCGGGTCCTTCTTGATCACGCCGTCGGCGCCGATCTCGAAGGCCCAGGCCGCCTTGTCGTACTTGCGCGTCTTGGGGTCGTACCCGGAGAAGAGGCCGTCGAGCTCGCCGGGCATCTTGAAGTCCTTGTTCACGATGAAGGACGCGTTCGTGTAGAGCCGCACGTAGTCCTTCTGGATCAGGTTCTTCTCGAGGATGTAGTTGATCATGCCGCCGAGGAAGGCGATGTCCGAGCCCGAGCGCAGCGGGGCGTAGACGTCGGCCTTCGTCGAGGTCTTGGTGAAGCGCGGGTCAACGTGGATGAGCTTGGCGCCCCGCGCCTTCGCGTCCATGACCCACTTGAAGGAGATCGGGTGGTTCTCCGCGGCGTTGCTCCCCATGATGAGGATGACGTCGGCGTTGCGAATGTCGATCCAGTGGTTCGTCATGCACCCGCGACCGTACGACTCTGCCAGAGCCGCCACAGTTGCGGAGTGTCATATCCTGGCCTGGTGCTCGATGGCGACCAGGCCGAGCGACCGCAGGAACTTCTGGTAGAGGTAGCACTCCTCGTTGTCCATCGCCGCGGAACCGACGCTGGCGATGCCGTTGGTGCGGTTGACGATCTGGCCCTTGTCGTTCTTCTCGACGAAGGAGGCGTCGCGCGCCTTCTTGACGCGCTTGGCGATCTCGTCGAGGGCCCACGACCACTCCACGTCCTTCCACTCCGCCGCGCCGGGGGCGCGGTACTTCGGCTTGGCCAGGCGTGCCGGGTTGTTGACGAGACCCATCACCGAGGCGCCCTTGGGGCAGAGCGAGCCCTCGTTGATCGGGTGGTCGGGGTCACCCTCGATCTGGATGATCTTCCCGTCCTTCTGGTAGACGAGCATCCCGCACCCGACGGCGCAGTACGGACAGACGCTCGTCGTGACGGTCGCGCCCTTGAGGCGGTTCTGCCTCTCGAAGGCCGCCGCCTCGCTCGCGCCGCCGACCGCGCCGGCAACCGCCGTCGCGCCCGTCAGTTTGAGGAAGTCTCTCCTCGACACACCCATTGCTCCACCTCCCTTTGCGTTGTCCGCCCCCCCACTGTCAGCCCCCGGAAACGGAGAAAGCCGCAACGGGAGGGCGTCACCCCCGCTGCGGCTTCCTTTGCAAACTGGCAGGCCCGGCGATTGCTCCCCGGACCCTATCGTCCCGGGCGGCCGCGTGGGTCGACCGGGATCGGAAGCTGCTTGTTACGCGCGTATCTTGTAGTTTGCACAGCAACGAATGTCAAGAAAATACCCTTTTCCGACAAGGAGTTACATATATAAATCGGTCATGGTAACGAGTTTCCAGCCGCGACCATGTCTTTCCACGTCTCCCCGAGGCGCCGCAGCGTGTCGAAGACGAGCGCACTGCTCATCGTCGCCTGGGAGACGGCATCGACCGCCGGGTCGAAGACGATCCCCCGCGCCAGCATCCGCCCGACGACCCGGCTCCGCAGGAACGCCACGTCGCGCTCGTCGAGCTCAACGTTCTTGTACTTGGTGATCGAGATCGGCTCGAGGCCAACGATGGTTCCGGCCTCGTCGAAAAGGACTATGAAGAAGATGTCGTGGCACACGTTGCACACCCGCGAGCGGCCCGCGACGTACGCCCACAGCGACCGGCCGCCGGCGGACAGCCGGTAGAACGTCCCGCCCCCGGGAAGAGGGACCGCCCTCGCGCTCGCGCCGGGCAGTCCGGCCGCCGCCGCGGCCCGCGCGACGCGGTCCTCGAGTTGCGCCGCCGGCAGAGGCGGCTTCAGCGTCCGCCACGCGGCCCCGCCCACCTCGCGCGGGCGATCGTCGCCCGCCGGCGCACCCGCGAGCGCGTCCACGATTTCCCGCACGATAGCGCCGGCGTCGGCGACATACCCGACCTGCGCGCGCGCCGAGACGCTCCCGTCCGCGCCGCGCCGCACCAGGAGCAGATACGGCGTGCCCTCCATCGTGCCGAGCGCGTCGAACGCCGCGAACTCCGGATCGGCGATCATCGGGAACGGCGTGCCGTGCCCTTCGTGAAACTCCAGCACCTGTCCGGGCGTGTTCCCGGCGCCGATCCCCAGGAAGCGCACCCTCCCCCGCAGCTCCGGCCGCGTGTCCACCCGCCGCCAGGCCTCGTCCATCACCGGCGCCATGAGGGCGCATGCGTAGCACGCGCTGTTGAAGAACTCGACGACGAGCAGCTCGCCGCCAACGCCGGCGATCGTGAACGGGCCGGACGCCGCGACGCCCAGGTACCCCCGCTCCGCCAGGGACAGCGAGCCCGAAAGCGGCACCCCGGCGAGCGCCTCGATGGCCACCGGCCGGAAACCTCCCACCGCCTCTCCGAGTCTCTTCCGTTCCCCGGCCCACGTCGGCCCCCCAGCCGCCAGCCCGAGTGCCGCCGCCAGGAACGCGCACACCGCGACCCGCATCATCGCCCCGCCCCTCCCGTTACCCGCCGCATCCTACACCCTCACCACCCCGCCGCCAGCCAGCGCACCCGCTCCGTCCACGTCCGCCGCAGGGACATCTCACGCCAGGTGCGCACCGTCAGTCCCTGCGCGTCGCTGCGCACGAGCACCGCGCCGTCGCGGTCCGTCCGCAGCACCCGACCCTGCTCCTCGAGCGCCGCGACGGCGCCCGCGCGCGGGTGCCCGTATGAGTTGCGGCCGACGGGGATGACCGAGACCTCCGGGCGCAGCCCCCCCGCGAGCACGGCGCACGCCGCCGGCGAACCCCCGTGGTGGGGGACCTGAAGCACGACGTGGCGGGGAACCGCCCGCGCGGCCTCGACGATTCCCCCGGCGACCGCGGGCCCGGCATCCCCGGTCAGGACCACGCCGCTCTCGCCGAAGCGCAGCAGCAGGGCGAGCGAGCGGTCGTTCTCCTCCGCCGCGGCCGGCCCCGCACGCGGGTTCAGCACCCGGATCCCCACCCCGCCGCCGAGGTCGCGCTCGTCCCCGCGCGCAGCCGCGGCCGTTCCTGCCAGGGGCGCCGCCGGCCCCAGCGCCGCCCGCACGGCCGACGCGCCGCCCGCGTGGTCCGGGTGCCCGTGGCTGGTCGAGAACCCCTCGAGACGCCATGCACCCAGGCGCCGCAGCGCCGGGACCACGATCCGCTCGCCGGCGTCGTAGTCGTCCCAGCGCGGCCCCGCGTCGTAGAGGAGCATCCGGCCGCCGGGAAGCCGGATCGCCGCCGAGAGACCCTGCCCGACGTCCAGGAAGACCACCAGCAGCTCGCGGCCGTGCGCCGCCACCGCCCAACACCAGCTTCCCGCCGCGGCGACGACCAGCGCCGCCACGCACGCCGCGCGCCACCGCGCCCCGGCCGGCGGCAGCAGCGTCGCGGCCACGGCCACCATTGCGAGTGTCAGCAGGGCCGGCGGCCGGGCGGCCGCCACCGTCGCCCACGCGGGCGCCGCGAACCATCGCGCGACAGCGATCAGCACGTCCGCCGAGCCGGCCGCCAGCCCGACGATCGCGTCCACGGCGGCCGGCGGCAACGCCGCGCAGCCCAGCGCCGCCCATGCCGCCGGCAGCACCACGAAACCCGTCAGCGGTACCGCGACGAGGTTGGCCGGAAGGCCCACCAGCGACACCTGCTGGAAGTGGAACGCGACGAGCGGCGCGGTCACCGCGGACGCCGCAAGGGACGCGAGCACCACCGCCCGCGCCCCCTCCCCCAGCCGCTGCAGCCAGCGACGCCCCGTCCCCGGCGGGTCCGCCCGGGGGGACAGCAGGCGCGGCGCGACCAGGAGCAGCCCCGCAGTGGCGGCGAACGAGAGCTGGAACGACGCCGAGAACAGCGCGCGCGGGTCCGCGGCCACGATCGCCAGCGCGGCCGCGGCCAGCGCCTCGGCCG
>DATDCY010000333.1 GCA_036524115.1 bacterium
GCCGCCGCGGACTCCGCCCGGCGCTTGAAGTCCTTCAGCGCGGCGCTCCGCGCGTCGGCGCGAATCGTGAACTCCCCCGGCCGGAGACTGATGCCGCCGTTGACCTGGAACTTCGACCTGGTCTGCCAGGATGCGGCCGCCTTCCCGCGCTCGTGGTACGTCTTCATGATCGCCCCGTAGCGCCGCTCGAGGTCCTCGCGCTCGGCGACGAGGCCAGCCGGCGCCGGCTCGCCGGCCGCGACCAGCTCGGCCCGCACGCGCTCGAGCTCCGCGCGCAGCTCCCCGAGCCGGGTGCGGTCGGCGACCTGCTCCGCCCGCTCGGCCTCCCCCGCCGGTGGCAGCGGGTACGCCAGCCGCTGCGAGAGGAACTCCAGCAGCGACAGCAGGTCCCGTTCCGTCCGCAGCAGCGACCGCACCGGCGCTTCGCGCCCGTCCTTGAAGCGCGCCACGGCTTCCGCCTCGTACTCGCCGCAGGCCCGGCGCCCGGCCTTGTCCCGCGTGCAGAGCCAGGCCGCGAAGGACTGCGGATCGTGGAAGAACTCGCCGACCGCCTGCTGCAGCGCCGGCGTCAGCCACAGCACCCCGGACTGCTCCCGGACGAGCGTCCCCGTGATCGCCGCGCCCGGCGGGATCGGGAGGTACTCGGTGGTGACGATGCGCTCCAGGGTCCGCGGCGTGGACACCGCCGGCAACTGGACGGCGAGCAGCGCGTCGAGGTCCAGCCCCGAGGTGTCCGAGCGCCTCAGCCACGTCGCCACCGCCATGAGACGGGCCACCGCGGCCAGGTCGCCGATCTCGGGGAACGCGGCGGCGTAGCGCTCGTACTGCTCGTTGAGCTGGCGGATGTTGGCGCGCGCCGAGGGCGGAAGCGCCGCGCGCTTCCTGCGCCCGTCCGCGCCCTCGAACCCCTTCCCGATGCGCTCCGCGTCCGCGGTGAAGCGCGGCCGCGTGATCACCGCGAAGCCGTCGCGCGGGTCGGCGTCGACGCTCACGGACTCCGGGTAGAACCAGTAGCGGCTCGAGACCCACGTCTCGGCCTGCTCCGCATCCGGGTCGAGCATCCCCCGCTCGGAGTTGGTCATGAACTCCGGAATGCGCCGGCGGATCTCCGCGCGGACGTCCCGGTGCGTGACCGGGTCGAGGCCGGTGCACACCGTCTTGAACCGCCGGTCCGCGGCGAGCACCGCGGCGCCGATCCGCGTGTCCTCGAGGGTGCCGCCGAAGTTGACGCTGGTGAGCACCGGGTCGGCGTTGGGGTCGAGGCTGACGAAGGCGTCGTTGTCGCCCGCGTGGAAGGCGGCGCGGTACGCGACCGCCAGGTCGGCCAGCGACACGGGCTCGCCGCCGAGGCTGTCGCGCCGGTCGGGCCGCGCGAAGAGGACGAGCCCGGCCGCCGCGTCGAGCTGCGCCCCCTCGAGCTGTCCCCCGCGGCCGAAGAACTCCTCGAGCGCGGCCAGGTCGGGGGGAGGCCGTTCCGGAGGGAAGTCCGCGGCCGTCACGGTCGCCGGCCGGAGCGAGAGCATCAGCTCGCGTCGCCGGTAGTCGTTGCGGTACGCGAAGATCTCGACGGTCAGCGCGGCGCCGACATCGGCCGCGAGCGCCGCGAGGCAGTGGCGGACGACGGGGTAGTGCTCGCGCCAGGCCGCGGCGGCGTCGGTCCCCGGGAGGAACAGGCGGACCCGCCCCTTCCGGTCGGCGGCGGCGCGGTAGCGCCCCCCGCGAAACAGCGCCACCCACGCCGGCTGCGGCGAGCCCGGCGGCCACCGCTCAAGCACGTCCGTGCGCGGCTCCTGGTCGGGGCCGAAGACCATCTCGACCGCGTACGGCAGGAGCGAGGAGTAGGCGTCCAGGAAGGGCTGGAGGAACGAGCGCGGCGTCCCGGCGTCGAGCACCGCCGCGCTGAGCTTCCGGCCCGTCCTCGTGACGGCGTCCGGGTCGATCAGTTCGGCGTAGGAGACCGCGATCGACGCGGGGGCGCCGGCCGACGTCCTCGCCGCCCGCGGACGCGGCGCGCCGCTCCCCGCCGACGCCGGCGCGGGCGCGGCGGCAAGCAGCGCCAGCGTGGCCAGGACCGGGGCGACGCGCGCGACCGACCGCTGTCCGAGCATGGGGGAGACGATAGTGCGCGGGGCGGCGGTTGTCCAACGCCCGGGAGGTCCGTGTGCTATGCTGAGCGCGCATCCTTGGCATTTCCGCGGCGCGAACGCGCGCGGCGCGACGCCCTTCGGGATGCGGCTGGAGGACACGATGACGGAGAGCGAGGCGAAGTACCGCGCCCTGGTCGACGCGACGGACGACTCGATCTACCAGCTCGACCGCGAGTGCCGCTACCTCTTCATGAACCGCAAGCACATGGCCCGGATGGGGTTCGCGGGCGACGAGTTCGTCGGCCGCTCGTACGCGGACTTCCACAGCACGGAGGAGTCGCGGTGGATGCGCGAGAAGGTGGCGGCGGTCTTCGAGACCGGCACGTCGCTGCGCCACGAGCACCGCAGCCGCAGGGACGGCAACGACTTCCTGCTCACCCTGAGCCCGGTGCGACGGGCGGACGGCGGCGTCTCGTCGGTGATCGTCGTCTCGAAGGACGTGACGGCGCTCAAGCGGCTCGAGGAGGAGCTGCGCTCGCTGTCGCTCACCGACGCGCTCACGGGCCTCTACAACCGCCGGGGCTTCACCACGCTTGCCGTCCAGCAGCTCAAGCTCGCCGACCGGCGGCGCGAGGGCGTGTACATGCTCTACGCCGACATGGACGGGCTGAAGCAGATCAACGACACCTTCGGCCACAAGGAGGGCGACCGCGCCCTCGCCGAGGCCGGACGGCTGCTGCGGACGACCTACCGGACCTCGGACGTCATCTCGCGCATCGGCGGCGACGAGTTCGCCGTGATCCCCGTGGGGACCATCGCCGACGCCGTCCCCGCGATCATCGGCCGCTTCCAGCGCAACCTCGACGCGTTCAACGCCGAAGCGCAGCTTCCCTACCGCCTCTCGGTGAGCGTCGGCGTCATCATGTACGACCCCGGCAAGCCGCTGCCCCTGGACGAACTGCTGGCGGAGGCCGACCGCGTGATGTACGAGCAGAAGCGCGGGAGGCGGGGACCGGCGTAGCGCCGCGCGCGCCGGCGCGACCGCTCCTTCAGGTCACCAGGACCTTCGCGCCCCGGATCCGCCGCTCCTTCAGATCCAGCAGCGCCCGGTTCGCCTCCGCGAGAGGAAGGACCTCGACCTCGGGGCGGATGCCGGCCGCGGCGGCGAACGCGAGGAACTCGGCGACGTCGGCGCGCGCGATGTTCGCGACGCTCACCAGCTCCTTCTCCATCCAGAGGTCGCGCGGGTAGTCGAGGCCCGCCAGCGCGCCCTTGTCCGCATCCTCCTTGCGGATGGCGTTCACGACGAGCCGGCCGCCGGGCCCGAGCGCGCGCAGGCCGGCCACGACCGGCGCCCACGCCGGCGTGGTGTCGATGGCGCAATCGAGCGGCTCCGGCGGCGCGTCGCCGAAGTCCCCGGCCCACGCCGCGCCCTCTTCCAGCGCGAAGGCGCGCTCGCCCGGCGTGCGCGAGAAGACGTGCACCCGCGACCGCGGGAAGCGCCGCCGCACGACGCGCAGGACCAGGTGCCCGGACGCGCCGAAGCCGACGAGGCCTATCGCGCCGCCGTCGACGGGGCCCGCCAGCCGCAGCGCGCGCCAGCCGATCGCCCCGGCGCACAGCAGCGGCGCGGCTTCCACGTCGTCGATGGCCGCGGGCAGCGGCACCGCGAAGCCCTCCCGCACGACGGCATATTCGGCGTAGCCGCCGTCCGCATCGCGCCCGGTGGCCCGGAAGTCGGGACAGAGGTTCTCGCGCCCCCCCGCGCAGAAGGCGCACGACCCGCAGGCGCCGTTGATCCAGGCGATCCCGACGCGCTCGCCGACGCTGCGCAGCGAGCAGCCCTCGCCGAGGGCCGCGACCGTGCCCACGACCTGGTGGCCGGGCACCAGCGGCAGGCGGCCCGGCGGCGTGCGGCCCTCGATCACGTCGAGGTCGGTGTGGCAGACGCCGCAGGCGGCCACGCGCACCAGGACCTCGCCCGCGCGCGGCGCCGGCACGGGAAGATCCTCGAGGACGAGCGGCGCGCGTTCGCGGCGCAGATCATGCAGCGCCCGGAGCACCATCGCCTTCACGGGGCGTTCGCCTCCCGTCGGGCGCAGGTGCCCGGCACGGCCGCGCCTACACCTTGTGGCAACCCGGCTGCACGCAGGCCGGCCCGAGGCCGCCGCGGGTACGCGACGGGCCGTGGCAGCGGCTGCAGTCGATTCCCGGCTGGTTGTGGCGGATCCCCGCGCGGACCGTCTGGTGATCGTTGGCGTTGTGGCAGTTGTAGCAGTTCGGCCCGCTGCCGCCGTGCAACGTCGGGCCGTGGCAGCCCACACAGAATGTCAGCGGGTCGGTGAAGCCCTCCCGATGGCCGACGCCCCCGAGGTCGACGGAATGACCGTTGTCCCCCGAGTTGCACGCCGCGAACAGCGGCACCAGCAGGGCCAGGCCGGGCAGGACAAACCTCCTCAGTGCAGCCTTCATGGGCGCGCTCCCTTCGTTGCGTTGGTTTACCGGAAGGTAGGGCGCGCCCGGGCCACCGTCAAGCGCTCCGTCGGCGGACGGGCGCTTGATCCAGATCAAGGCGAGGCGGTCGCCGATGGGGTACCCTACGATCCGTGAACGGCATGGGCACGACGGATGACCGGGGCTCGCGCATCGGGCGCACCCGCCCCCTGGTCCGGCGCCTGCGGGCGGCGGTCCAGTCGGGCGTCTTCCTGCTCGTGCTCTGGGGCGGCTACGACCTCTGGCGTTTCGCGGGCGAGCTGGAGGCCGGCCGCGTCCCGGCGTTCGCCAAGCCGCTCTCGCCCGAGGGATTCCTGCCGATCGGCTCGCTCATGTCGCTCAAGCTCTGGGTGACGACCGGCGCCTGGGACCCGTGGCACCCGGCCGGCATGGTGATCCTGGGCGCGGCCCTGGCGCTCTCGCTGGCATTGCGCAAGAGCTTCTGCGGCTGGCTCTGCCCCGTGGGGACGCTCTCCGAGGTCCTCTGGCGCGGCGGGCGGCGGCTCTTCGGCCGCACCTTCGCGCTCCCGCGGTGGGCCGATCTCACGCTGCGCCCGCTCAAGTACGCGCTGCTCACCTTCTTCTTCTGGATCATCGTCGTGCGGATGTCGCCGGAGGCGATCCAGGGCTTCCTCGCCACCGACTACTGGAAGGCGGGCGACCTGAAGATGCTGCGCTTCTTCACCGACATGTCCGCGACGACCGCCGTGGTGCTCGCGGCGCTGGTGGCGCTGTCGCTGGTGACGAAGTCGTTCTGGTGCCGTTTCCTCTGTCCCTACGGCGCGCTGCTCGGCCTGCTCGCCGCCGCCGGCCCCGTGCGGGTGCGCCGCGACGCGGACCGCTGCGCCAACTGCGGCGCCTGCGCCCGCCACTGCCCCGCGCTGCTGCCGGTTGACCGCAAGGCCGGCATCGCGTCGCCCGAGTGCATCGGTTGCCTGACCTGCGTGAGCCGCTGCCCGGTCCCCGGCGCGCTCGACGTCTCCCTGGCGCGCCGGCGGGTGATCCCGCCGTGGCTCTACGCGGCCGCGCTCGTGGCCATCTTCTTCGGGATACTGCTCGCCGCCCGCGCGACCGGGCACTGGCACTCGGGCGTCAGCGGGGAGGAGTACCTGCGGATCGTGCCGTCGCTGGCGGGGCTCGCGCACGCCTGATCCGGGGGACGACGCGTCGGGTTGACTTCCCGGCGCGCGGCACTAAGATCGTAGTCATCTGGACGAATCTCCACGGGGCTCTCCGGGACGTACTGCCGCACGCTGAGAGGGGATCCGTTTCATGAGCCGCGAAGCGAGCGGGCCGCAGGACAACACAGCGCCGGGGCACGAGTCCGCCCCCCACCCGCTCCTTGCCCTGGAGGAGCGCGCGGAGCGGTTCCGCACGCTCGTCGAGGCCTCAAGCGACTGGATCTGGGAGGTCGACGAGAACGGCGTCTACACCTACGTCAGCCCGAAGGTGCGGGACGTGCTCGGCTACGAGCCGGGCGAGGTGCTCGGGCGGACGCCGTTCGACTTCATGCCCCCCGAGGAGCGCGAGCGCGTGGCCACGGAATTCCTCGGCCACGTCCGCCACGGCGAGCCCATCACGGCGCTCGAGAACGTCAACCTCCGCAAGGACGGCGGGCGGGTGACCCTCGAGACGAGCGGGGTGCCGGTCCGGGACGCCGAAGGCCGCCTGCGCGGCTACCGCGGCATCGACCGCGACATCTCCGCGCGCAAGCGCGCCGAGCAGGCGCTGCGCGAGAGCGAGGAGCGCTACCGCAAGCTCTACGAGCGCACGCCGGTGATGATGCACTCCATCGACGCGGAGGGTCGGCTGCTGAGCATCAGCGGCGCGTGGCTGGCGCAGCTGGGCTACACGCGCGAGGAGGTGATCGGGCGCCGCTCGACCGACTTCCTGACCGAGCGCTCCCGCCGCTACGCCCGGGAGGTCGTGCTGCCGGCGTTCATGAAGTCGGGCGTCTGCAGGGACGTGGAATACCAGTTCGTCAGGAAGGACGGCTCGGTCATGGACACCCTGCTCTCCGCCATCGCCGAGCACGACGCCTCGGGGGCGTTCGTGCGCTCCCTGGCCGTCGTCGTCGACGTCACCGAGAAGCGCGCCCTCGAGCAGGAGCGGCTGCGCGCCCAGAAGCTCGAGTCGATCGGCACGCTGGCCGGAGGCATCGCCCACGACTTCAACAACCTGCTCCAGGGCGTCTTCGGCTACATCTCGATGGCCCGGCTCAAGACCGACCGCCCCGACGAGGTCCTGGCAATGCTCAGCGAGGCGGAGCAGGCGCTGCACCAGGCGGTGGGCCTCACGAGCCAGCTGCTGACCTACGCCAAGGGCGGCGGCCCGCTCAAGAAGATCATCGCGCTGCAGCCGGTGATCGAGAACGCGGTGCGCCTCGCCCTCAGCGGCTCGCGCGCCAGGCCGGAGCTGGCGATCCCCGGCGACCTCTGGGCGGTGGACGCCGATGCCGGCCAGATCGGCCAGGTGGTGCAGAACATCGTCCTGAATGCGGAGCAGTCGATGCCCTCGGGCGGCACCGTCACGGTGACCGCGCGCAACGTCCCCGCGGCGGGCGGGCCGGCGGCGCACGCGGGCGCCTCCCCGGGGAACGTCGAGATCGTCATCCGGGACGAGGGGACCGGCATCGCGGCCGAGCACCTGCCGCGGGTCTTCGACCCCTACTTCACCACGAAGGAGAAGGGGACCGGGCTCGGCCTGGCCACGGTCTACTCCATCGTCAGGAACCATGGCGGGACCGTCGACCTCGCGTCCGAGCCCGGCCGCGGGACGACGGTGACGGTATTGCTCCCGGCGGCGCCCGCGCAGCCCGATGTCGAGCCGGCCCCGGCGCCTCGGGCGCGCCGGCCGCTGGCGGAGCCCCGGCGCGCCAGGATCCTGGTCATGGACGACGAGCCGGTCGTCCGCGAGGTGGCCGGCGCGCTGCTCGGGGCCATCGGCCACGAACCGACCCTCGCGGAGAACGGCGAGGCCGCGCTCGAGCGCTACCGCGAGGCCGCGGCGGCCGGCCGGCCCTTCGACGCCGTGATCCTGGACCTGACGGTCCGCGGCGGGATGGGGGGGAAGGAGACGATGCGCCGGCTCCTGGAGCTGGACCCGGCCGTGAAGGCGATCGTCTCGAGCGGCTACTCCGCCGACGGCGTGCTCGCGGACTACCGCGACCACGGCTTTCGCGACGTGCTCGCGAAGCCCTACACGCTGACCGGCCTGCGGGACGTGCTCGACCGCCTCCTCGCCTGACGGGAAGCCGCCCGGGCGCGGCGCCCGGACCGCGGCTCCGGCGGACAATCCTCAGCGGCAGCGCTCGAGGCCCCGCCGCGCCGGCCCGTTGCCCGGGTCCAGCCGCAGGCAGCGCTCGAACGCGGCGCGCGCCTTCGCGCAGTCCCCCGCGAAGAGCGCGGCCATCCCCTGGCGCGACCACGCGTCGGCCAGCACGCGGAAGTAGCGCGCGAGATACGGGCTGCCGGGGTGGATGCGCGCCGCCGCGTTCCAGCTGCGCTCGGCCTCGTCGTACTCCCGGAGCTTGAAGTGCGCCAGGCCGAGGCTCAGGTGCGCGGTGAGGTAGTCGGGGTAGAGCGCGAGCGCGCGCTGGAGGTAGCCGATGGCCGTGCGCAGGCACTGCGCCTCCCGCCCGCGCCAGGCCGGCAGCTCCGCCAGGTCGATCCAGCGCCCGCCGGCGTTGGTCAGGCACAGCACGCTGTCGGGCGCCACCGTGACATCGTGCGTGAACAACGCAGTGTCGTTCCGCCAGTCGCGGTTGCGCGCGACCGTACGCACGCCGGCGAGCACCACCACGGCAGCGAGGCCGGCCAGCAGCGCCGCGCGCCCGCCCGGCGCGGACAGGCGCGGCCGCTGCACGACGGCCACGCAGGCCCAGCCCGCTGCGACCGCCCACCCCAGCGACGCGTGGTAGATCAACCGCTCCGCCATCGTGGTGCCGACGTCGAACAGGACGTTGGCAACCGGCAGGAACGTGGCGAAGAAGAACACGAGCCCCCAGCCCGCCGCGTGCCGCCGGCGCGCAAGCCAGACCGCGAGCAGCGCGAGCGCGGCGAACAGGGCGAGCGACGCCAGCGCCTGCCCCCCGGCAAGCTCGCGGTACGGGATGCTGCGGTACCCGTAGTCCGAGACGAGAACCGCCGGGAAGAAGAGCAGCCCCAGGTACTTCGACCAGACGACGGCCTTCGTGCCGGCGGCCTGCGAGGGCGTGGCGAGCAGGTACGGGTCGCTGAGCACGTCGGGGGGCGGCGGCGGCCCGCCCGGCGGCAGCACCGCCAGGCGCGCGGCGGCGAAGACGGCCAGCGGCACCGCCACGGCGAGCGCGAGGCCCAGGTGCCGCCGCAGCGGGCGCTCCTTTCCGAGCAACCAGACCGTGGCGGGGACGAGCGCGAGCAGCGCGAAGGCGTACTCCTTCGAGAACGCCGCCAGCAGCGTCGCGGCGGCGACGCCGGCGAGGTGCCGCGCCCGGCCGGTCTCGAGGTGCCGGCAGGCGGCGATCAGCGCGAGGACGATGAAGAGCAGCGAAAGGATCTCGTCGCGGCTCTTGACGTTGGCGACGACCTCGGTGTGGACCGGGTGGACCGCGAAGAGCAGCGCGGCGACGAAGGCCGCGTCCGGCTGCTCCCGCAGCGGGTGGCGCGCGAGCAGCGCGTAGATCAGGAGGACCGACACGACATAGAGCGCGACGTTGCCGAGATGGCGCAGCCGATAGCCCCGGACGTAGCAGTCCGCGTCGTTCCACGTCCCGTCGCCGTTGACGTCCTCGTCCGCGTCGTCGCGGCCGTTGCCGTTGCGGTCCCAGCAGCGGGGCGGCAGCACGCCGCCGGGCCACGTCCCGACGATCTGCTGCTCGAGCGCGAACGTCGCGAGCGAGAGCGGGCGGTAGCGTCCCCCGCGGAGCCGCGAGGCGCCCCCCATCTGCTCGTAGTAGCTCTGGTAGGAGTCGCTCGTGAAGATGCCCGGCAGCCCCCGCAGCCCCTGGAGCACGTGGCGGTTGCGGTTGATGACGATCCCGTCGTCGAGCGCGAACCCGTGCCGCAGCGTGTTGACGTACAGCCCTGCGGCCACCACGGCCAGAACGAGCCACGGCTGCCACGGACGCCGGAACGGCAGGAGGCTCGACGGCGCGCGCGCCGCCCCCCTCTCCTCCCGCGCGGCGCTCGGCACGATCGCTTCCCCTCCCGGCCCGATGATACCGCGCCCGGGCCGCGCGGGGGGCCGGGCGACTGTTTCCCTTCAGGACCTCAAGGGGCGCTCACCGCTCGCCGGCGTGACTGGGGCTGCGGCTGCGGCGCGCCGCCCCCGACGTCCGGCCCGCCGGCCGCGTCCAGGTCCGCCGCCGGAGGAGCGACGGCCTTCTTGGCCGCCGCGGCCGCCTTGGCCGCCTCCTTCGCGGCGGCCAGCGCCTTCGGGCGATCCTTCATCGCCGTCCCGAGCTTCTTCATCTCCTCCTTGGCGAAGCCGAACTCAAAATGCAATGCGCCGGTCGCCGGCGCCTCTTCGGCGCTCTGTGCCTGGTCCTGCGTCAGCTGGCCCACGCCCCAGCGGGAGGGAGCGGACGCCCACCAGCCGGAGACCGGGGCGCCGCCTCCGGTCGCCATCCACCACGGCAGCTCCAGGTGCGGGTAGGGAATCGGCGGGAGCCCGGCCGGCGCGGGCATGCGGCCCATCCCCGGGGACCGCAGGAGGGTGGCGCCCGTCAGCGCCGGCCGCGAGAACGGCGGCATCTCCGAGCCCACGTTGGTCACGGGGTTCTGGCCCGCGTAGCCGTAGGGGTTCAGGTTGCGCGTCTCGTACACGCCCACGCTCTCGGCGGCGTCCCCGTGCGCGCCCGCCCCGGGGAAGGCGGCGCGCAGGGTCGGTTCGGCGGAGAGCCACAGCGCCGTCTCGGGGTCGTAGGGACGCCCGTCGAAGGAGTAGTACCCCGTCGTGTCGTCGAGTTCCCGCGCCGCGAACTGGTACGGCGCCCGGCGGGTGTTGGCGGACTCGTCGACGAAGACGCCGCCGAAGGGGAAGTACTCGCGGTGCTCGTAGAGTTCCCCCTGCGCGTCCGTGACAAAGGTCGTCGACCCGATCTGATCGCCGTGATAGAAGTACACGTCCTTCTCCACGGGCGGACGGCCGGCGGGGTTCGCCCCCGGCCGGTCCTGTTTCATCAGCTTGGTCGCAACGCGCTCGTCGCCCGCGAAGAAGTGCTTGAGGCCGACCTCGCGATTGCGCATGCTGAGGTAGCGGTTCACGAGGACCGTCTCCCCCTGCGGCCCGCGGGTGACCACGGGGACACCGGCGGCGTCGTACTTGTAACGTATCGTGTGGCCGTTGAGCGAGACGGCCTGGAGGCGGTTCTCTTCGTCCCAGACGAGGGTCCTTCGCCCATCCTGCCCCGGCGCCCTGACCACGATCTGGTTGCCGTTCGCGTCCCACTCCAGCCTCGCCGCGCCGATGCGGTCGGGCGCGTGCGCTCCCCTCCCGCCGTAGAGGTAGCGCGCGTCGAGGCTCGTCTTGCGGCGCGCGACCGGCTTCCCGGAGGGATTCACGACCTGGTGCACCCGGGTCATCGCCGTGATGTTGTGGATGCCGTCGTAGTCCACCTGCAGGGTGAACCGCTCCGCCTTCTCGCGCGGCCGCTCGAAGAGCCCGCTGGCGCCGGTGAGCCGGTTGAGGTCGTCGTAGACGAACGAGTAGTCCGTCGCCCCGCCCAGCCAGCGCGGGGAATCGGTGGCCGCGAGGTTGCGCGCGCGGGTGACGTTGCCCACGCGGTCGCAGCTCAGGCGCAGGTCCTGGAAGAACCCGCCCCGGCCGGGACCGGCTCCGGACTGCACGACCTCCAGGCACCGGTTGCGGGGATTGCGGCCGTAGCTGGTCGCAACGCCGTTGCCGTAGAGGACGAAGGCGCGGTCAAGGAACTTGTCGTACTCGAGCCGCCGCACGTAGACGTAGCGGTTGCCGCCCTTGGCGCCGGTCAGCTCCCGCAGCAGGCCGCCGGAGTCGTAGCGGTGGGTCAGCTCCTCGCCGTCCGGATAGGTCAGCAGCCCGAGCCTCCCCCACGTGTCGTGGCGCTGGCGCGTGACGTACACCTCGGGGCTGCCCGCGCTCCTGCCCTGGGTGTCCGACGCCACGGTCCTGGTCCGCACCGCGACCTCCCCGAGCGGGCCGTAGCGGAACTCCTCCACGCCCGACTCGTCCCCGACGCGGACGATCCGGCCGGCGCCGTTGCCGCCCGCGCCCGGCCGCCCCCACGCGATCGTCACGTTGTTCTCGGGGAACGCGGGATAGGCGATGGCGGTCAGGCGATTGAAGTCGTAGTCGTGAAGGATGCTCCTCCCCGAGAGCCGGAGGTTCGCCGTCACGCGCTCGACCACGTTCGCGGCCAGGTCGTAGCGGGCTTCCGTCCGACCGCCGTCCGGGCTCTCCAGGGCGGTGCGCCGCCCGAGGTTGTCGTACTCGGCCGCGACGGCGTTGCCCCGGTCGTCGGTCACGGCGACGAGACGGCGCAGCGGGTCGTACTCGTAGCTGGTCCAGATGTCGGGCGAGCCGCCCCCTGCGGACTCCTTCACGCCCACGACGAGGCCGCGCGCGTCCCGGTAGATCTCCCGCGGCGCGCCCCGCGCGTCGATCGCCCGCGCCAGCAGCCGCTGGGCCCCGCGGCGGTCCCGGCCGAACCCGAACTCGTACCGCGTGACGCTGCCGTCCGGGAGCGCGAGGCTCGTCGTGCGGTCGAGGACGTCCCACGTCGTGCGGGACGGCTCGACGCCGTCGACCCTGGTGTTCGGCACGCCGGGCGTACCCACCGCCTCCGTGACGGGGTGGCGTTGCGCCACCGTCCGCCCCGCGAAGTCGAACTTCGAGTCCCCGGATACCGCCATCACCCTCGCGGCAGCCACGCCGGCGCCCTGGTGCACCGAGGCGTCCCGTTTCGTCTGGGTGACCCGCCCGAGGCCGTCCACGAAGACGACGCGGTCGATGGTGTCGCCGGCCGGGTCGAAACGGTCCACGCGACGGGTCATGGCCCAGGGAGTGGCCTCGCCGTGGTGGTAGACGTGGCGCACGCTGTCCAGGCCGGCGCCGGCCTCGTAGGGCCCGATCGCGAACAGCAACCGCCCGAAGCCGTCGTAGCCGCGCTCGAGGGTGTTCCCGTTGATGTCCGTCTCGAGCAGGGGCTTGCCGTGCGCCAGGTCGTGCCGCGCCGTCGACACGTCGCCGTGGCTGTCGGAGATGCGCGCGAGGTGCGTGAACACGCGGTCGTCGTACCCGTAGGCCACCGCGTACCGCTGCCCCCTGAGGTTCGGCGGGAAGGTCGCCGAGAGCGTGTTGCCGTAGGGGTCGTAGGCGTAGTCCGTCGTCGCGGCGGCGCCGTCGGCGAGGTACTCCCGGACCTGCGTGACGTCCCCGGTCCCGGCCTCGATCGTCATGCCGCTGCGCTGCAGCTCGCGCCCCTGCGCCGAGTACCGGAGCGCATCGGGCTTCCCGACGATGTGCGCCGCCGTGTCGGCAAAGTAGCCGACATCCAGCCGCACGTCGTCCTCCGGACCTTCGTCGCCGAGGTCCACGACCTGCACGAGGTTCGACCACTTCACGCCCGGCGCGCCCTCTTTCAGCGCGTGCTCGTAGAGGATGGCGGTGGCCGTTCCCGGGGCGTCCGCGCCCTCGGAGAAGAGGCGGTCGGTCCGGCGCAGCTCGGGGAACACCGTCGCAACGTCGTCGTCGGTCGCCGCCAGCGGCTGCCCCGTCTCCACGTCGCGCAGGAGCCACGTGTGCCGCGTCTCGACGTACTTCCTCCCCTCGCCGTCCGCGACGGCCTCGTCCAGCAGCAGGCCCCGCGAGTAGAAGCCGGTGTTGGCGTACGTCCGGGTCACGCTGCGATAGGGCTGCCCGCCGGCGTCGAGCAGCGTCGCGACGACCGTGCCGTAGCCGTAGAACTCGCGCTCCCAGCGGTCGGAGCGGCCGCCCGCGTACTGGAAGACCGTCCGCTGCTCGTCGACGCCGTCGCCCGGCCAGCCGTCGCCCACCGTCGTCTTCGCGAGGACCCAGCGGGACTCCGGCATCTCGTAGGTGTTCCCGTCGCGCCGGTACTCGAGGGCGATCGTCCCCCCGAGCGGTCTGGCGACGGAGGCGAGGAGGTTGGTCCTGCCCGTGCGGTTGGGCGAGACCGTGAGCTGGTCGTCGCGGTCGGTCTCCACCAGGTCGGCGCAGCCGTCGCCGTCGACGTCGCGCAGGTCGCTCTTCTGGCGGGTGATGCTCCGCTCGTAGTCGCCGCCGGGGTTGACGATGATGTAGCAGCCCACGAGGCACAGGGGGCCGATGGGGACCGTGAAGTAGACGCCGCCGCCGAGGCTCACGGCGGTGCTCGTGACGCCCGTGCCCGGCGACCAGGGAACCGGCGGGGCGAAACCGCCCCCCGTGTTGATGCCCGCGGTGACCGTCGCGCCGTCGAAACGGAGCCGGTCGACGAGGCCGTCGCCGTTGATGTCGACCAGCTCTTCCGCGACCTCCCCGTTCACCCAGCTCGAGGCGGCGCCTCCGGCGAACGAGAAGTCGCCCACGTTGAACCCCAGCCCCAGCCCGAGATTGTGCTCGTTGCTCGCACTCGCGTTGGGGGTGCCCGTGCCCCACGTCTCGAAAGCCCCGAAGCGGTAGCCGAGGTTCAGGGCGGCCTGGAGGATGCTGTCCGTGCGGCCGTCGCCGTCGTTGTCGACGGACAGGGGCACACGCCGCACGCGATCGGGCAGACCGTCGCCGTTCACGTCGACGAGGTCCTCCTCGAGGTCGAAGTCGCCCTCGCCGAACTCGGCGTCGAAGCTGAGTTCCATCCCCATCTCGACCTTCTGCGCGCCGTTGCCCTTGCCCTTGCCGGCGGGCGGCTTCGCGGCCGCCTTCCCGCCCCTGGCCTTCGCGGCGTGGCCCGCGGCGGCCCCGCCCTTGCCCTGCGCGTCGCCCGGCGTGAGGCTGAGGTCCGCGCCGAGGCCGACGTTCCAGCTGTCGATGCCGGTGCGCCGCACCTCGTCACCCGCAAAGCCGTCGACGGCCGTCTTCGCCGCTTCCAGGGCGCCGAGCGGCGAGGTGTACTGGACGTGCCCGCCGCTGACCACGTCGGGAAAGAGATCGCCGTTCATGTCGAGGTAGTCGACGTCGCCGGTGGTCCAGGCGTCGATCGTCTTCGAGAACCCCGCGATGAAGAAGCCGCCGCCGGCAACGGCCTGGAAGGACGTGCTGTGGCGCCGCACGGCCGGCCCGAGCGCCAGGCCGCCGGAGCCGGGCACGCGGACGTCGTCCGCGCCGAGCCGCGAGGGACTCACCAGGCCCGCCGCCGCCCACGTCCGGTCGTCCGGCCCGAGCCAGATCGACGTCGCAGGCCACGGCATGAAGGGCCAGGCCGGCGCCCGTCTCGGATCGTACGCGGAGCCGTTGCCGTAGCCCCCCGCGTCGTAGGCGCCGACGACCTGCTCGTCGATCGGCCGCGCCGCCCGCTCGCGGTTCCCGTTGTACCCGAAGACGCTCCAGCCGCGGTGCGGGAGCGCGTGGAGCAGTCCCGGATGCTCCGAGCCGCGCAGGATGCCGGGGAGCGTGAACGCTGTCGGGCCGTGGGCCGGCGGGTCGATGCTGGCGGGGTCGTAGGCAACGCTCACGGGGTAGGCCGCCTGCGGGAACAGCTCCGAGAGCTCCGGGCTGAACACCGAGTAGTCGAAGAAGAGCGAGTCGCCCTTCGTGACCGCGAAGCTCACGGAGGCGTCGGACGCCACGCACACCTGGCCCTGGAGCGCCACCTGGAGCACCGCCTTCGCCACCAACTCGCCGGGGCGCTTCACGGTGAAGACGACCTGCCCCTCCGGACACGTGAAGAGAAACGGCGGGACGGGCACGCCGACGCTCGCGGTCACCCGGCCGGTGTAGGGCGCGATCCACGGCTCCTGCGGAGCGCCCGGTCCGGGGCGGGTGTAGCCGTCGATGTCGTAGGGCGGGTTGAGCTGGAAGATCGGATTGCCGTTCCGGTCGACCAACGCGCCGGGCACGGACGCGGCCGTGTAGTAGAGCCGCGGAGCCCAGGAAATCCGCGTGAGGTCGATCGGCGAGTCGGTCTGCACCCGCAGCAGGACCCACCCGCGCGCCGTCACCGGGATGTCGAGGGTCGGCGCGATCTCGGCCGTCTCGTCCCAGGCCACGGGTTGCGAGAGCAGGAGGCTGCCGGGGTCGTTGGCATCCGCCCCGTAGTAGACCTGGATGGCGACGTCATCGCTCGTCGGGCCCGTCTTCCGGAAGGCGCCGTCGAGGCGCACCGTCCCGTCCACGGGGAGCCAGACCCTGGCGCCGCGCCGGCCGGCGAGGACGAAATCCCCCGACGCGCTGTAGTGGTAGGGGTCGAGGAGGTTCGCGTCGGCCGGGGCCTGCCCGGCGCGGTAGTCGATCGCCGGCTCCCAGCGCACTTCGTCGCAGGCGCCGTTCGCCACCGACTGGACGCGGAAGTAGATGCGGTCGCCGGCCCGGACCTGGACGTTGCCCACGTCGCGCGGCGACACGGGGCCGCCCGCCGGCGGGATGTCCGCCGCCCACAGCTCGTCGCCGTTGTGCTGGATCGCGACGCGGACCCCATCGGCGGCGGCGTATCGCTCGCAGCCGCCACCGCCGGCCAGCGCCGCGGCCCCGGTGATCGCAACCCTGCCGTCCCACGGCGCGACCCAGCGCCGGACCGTGTCGACGAGCGGGTAGTTGTCGACCAGGACGTCCGCGATCGGGACGCACACGTCGCCGGGGGTCGGGCAGTCGAAATCGACGACGCACGGCCCCAGACCGGTCCTGCAGGCGCGGCGATCGCCGAGGATGCCGGCGGTGTCGACGGCGCTGGCGGCGATGGGCACGGGCGTGTCGCTGCTGTCGGTGTCGAAGGACGGCGAGCCGCCCGCGCCCCGGTGGTTGAAGTGGACCTGGCCGGCACCGGCGTCCACGAGGTCGATGAGCCCGTCGCCGTTGGCATCGGCCAGATAGTTCGACTGGTCGGCCCAGGTCCAGGCATTGCTCTCCAGCCCCTGGAGACCCGCGTGCACCTCGGGACCGAAGAAGAAGCTGCTGGTGGACTCGGTGGCGATGGCCGGCAGGCCGGGGATCTCCGCCCGCTCGCCGAACGTGACGGCTGCGCCGGCCGCCGGCCCGGACGTGTTCGGCCGGTAGTAGAGCCTGCCGCCGTCCTCGAAGAGCTTGTCCGGGAGACTGTCGCCGTCGACGTCAACGAGCTCCAGCAGGCCCCGCGAGTCCGACCAGTGGCCGCCGACGCTGAACCCGGCCGAGCCGAACTTCTGCGGAATCCAGAGGTTGAAGCCGCCGTAGACGGAAAAGCCGCCCGCGTCGGACACCCCGCTGCTGATCGCCCCGGAGGAGACGGGCAGGGGCAGATACTCGCCGAGATTGTCGTACCCGGTGTTCCACGTCTGCTTCTCGCCGAAACCCGCGTAGCCGCCCGCCGGGGCGCTCACCTCGTCGTAGTACCCGAACGTGTGAGTGTGGAACGCCGCGCCGTCCTGGCCGCGCTGCGTGACCGAGCTCAGGAGGGTCTTCTCGAAGGCGCCGGTGACATAGGAGAAGTCGTAGCTCCGGACCACCGACGGCGCCCGCGAGACGGGGTCCTCGAACGTCACCTCGACGCGGCGCAGCAGCTCGCCGGTCACCCGCTTGAAGCCGCCGAGCGCGTCGATCACCGCATCGGGGCGAGGTGTGTCGCCGGCACGGTCGCGCACGAAACTCACGGCGTAGGGGCCCGGCTCGCCCTGGAAGCCGGTGTAGCGCACGGACTTCAGGTAGAGGTCGTGGCCGGGCTCGGTTCCTTGCGCCAGGCCGGTGCTCTCGACCCGCTCGTACTCGAAGAGGACCGTGTTGCCGTGGGTGTCCCTGATCTCGCGGAGAGCCCAGACGAAGACGTTGCCGCCGTTGAGGACCGGATCGTCGGTCAGGACGGCCCCGCTCTCGAAGCCGCCGGCGGCGCGGCGCCCGCCGTAGGAGTAGACCGTGCCGTCGGTGTCGGTGACCTCCCACCAGCAGGCCCCCGGCCCGGCGCCGTGCCGGACGATTCTGTCGAACGCCCCCTCCACCCTGGCGTGAAACACTCTGTCGCCCGCGGCCCGCGGCAGCGGGTCGGCCCGATGGGCCAGCGGCGTGAGCTGCCGCCCTTCGAGAAGGTAGGTCTCGGTCTCGTGCGTGGGGCTGTAGCGCGGCACCCCCCAGCGGGTGTCGACGGTGATCATCGGTGCGGAGAGGTTCCAGCCAAGGCCAAGCCAGCCGTTGCCCGCTCCGGAGGAATACGCCACCTCGAGGCGCGGCTGCATGCCGCGACGCCCGGGTGGGATCTCCAGGGGATAGGACAGGGCGGCCTCGCCGAGGCTGTTCGCCTCGGGCGCCGCGATCAGGTTGATGCCGGCGGTCGGGTCCGGCTCCGCCAGCGCCTCCAGGCGCGAGCCGTCGAGGAGCAGGGGCACGATGCCGGCGGGGTCCGGGCCCGCCATCCCCGGCGGCGCGGCCGCCTGCGCAGCGGGAGACCCGAGCGCCATGGCGAGCACGAGCAACGGCGCCGACAGCGCGAGCGAGCGAAAGGACTTCCTGCGACAAGAGCTCCGCGAATGCATGACCGCACCTCCACGGCGAGAAACCAACGGAAGCGGCGCCGCCGGCGTGCCGGTTCCGGGCTGATCGAGCGTCGGGCGGTACCTCGCGACCCGGGCGGGCGCGAATCTGTGCCACGACCGCATCCGGTCGCAAGAGAGGAATTAAGTATACGCTCTGGGATTTGGCAGCGTCAACGCTGTCGCGGCCCGAGCGAAGGGCCGTCACGGGATCTCGCCGGTCCGGCGCTCCCGGTCAGGGCCTGAAGGAAAGCCCCGCGAGCACCGCGAGCTGGCCCAGCGTCCGGCCCTCGCCCCCCGCCGTGCACCCACCGCTGGCGCCGGAGGAGACGCAGAAGATCCCTCCGCTGTCCGCGATGAACGTGAGGTAGCCCCTGCCCTCCAGCCGCAGCTCCACCCTGTCGGAGAGCGGGACCTTGACGCCGCCGCCGAGCGAGAGGGAAAAGTTGCTGCTCGAGCCGCGCCCGTCCGGCACGAGCGCCGTCAGTCCCAGGCCGCCGACGAGGAACGGCCGCACCGTCCCCTCGCCGAACTCGGTCAGGCCGCCGACGTGCACGTAGTGAATGTCCAGGCCGCGCCGCAGGTTCCTGCCCGATGCGTCGTCCCCGCTCAGCTCCGTCTTCTGGAATCCGTAGACGACCTCGTAGGAGGCGCCAGTCCACGCGGGAAGATCGAGGACGACGCCGAAGCCCGCCGCGGAGCCGATGCGCAGGACGTCGCCCGTCGCGCGCTCCAGCAGGCTGCCGCCCGAGACGTAGCCGGCCCAGGGCGTCACCTGGCGCCCCGTCGCCGCCGCCGCTGGTCCTGCCAGCAGCGGGAGCAGCAGCCCGAGCGTCAAATACGGCGCCACTCGGCCGAGCCGTCCGCCAGGCCGGGAGTTCTCCGCCCCGCCGCACATGCCTTGATTGTTCGAGCCGCGGCGAGCGAAGTCAAGGACGGCCTCTGGTAGCATGGGCGCCATGGCCGTCATGACGCCGCCGTCGCCGCCGCTGTGGCGGCCGGGCTGGTTCGCGGAGAAGCACCTCTTCGAGGCGCTGCAATCGGGCCTCGGCGAGGAGTGGCACGTGTTCCACGACTACGCGTACCTCGGCGCGGAGCACCCGGCCGAGGGGGCGATCGACTTTCTCGTCGTCCACCGCGAGCACGGGCTGCTGGCGATCGAGTGCAAGGGCGAGGGCGTGCACCTGCGGGGCGACGGCACCTGGATGCGCCTGCTCGCCGGCGGCCGCGAGGAACCGCTCGGCGAGAGCCCCTTCCGGCAGGCGCAGCGCCACATCAAGGAGCTGGTCGGCGAGCTGCGCCCGAAGGTCGCCGCCCTCTTCCCGGGGCTCGGGGGCGCCTTCCCGTTCGTGCACGGGCACGCGGTGGCGCTCCCCGCGACCTCGGCGGCCGACGTCGGGCCGCTGCCCGCCGAGGTCTCCCCGAAGATCCTGCTCGACGCCGCGGACCTCGGGCGCCTGGACCGGCGGATCCCCGAGATCCTCGCCTGGTGGGGCTCCGGCCGCGGGCCGGTGCGCCCCCTCGACGAACGCGAGTTCCGCCAGTTCCGCAAGCACGTGCTGCTGCCGCGCTGGAAGCTCGCCCCCAGCTTCGGCGCCCGGCTCGAGCTGGAGGACCAGGCGCTCGTGCGCCTCAGCGGCGAACAGGCCGAGGTGCTGCGCAGCCTCGTGTCCGCCCCGCGCCTGTGCGTGCGCGGCGGCGCCGGCACCGGCAAGACGCTGCTGGCGCTGGAGGTCGCACGCGCCGCGGCGCTCGCGGGGCGACGCGTCCTGCTCACCTGCTTCAACATCGCGCTGGCGCGCTGGCTGGCCGGGACCGTCGCGGACTGGGGGCCGCTGGCCGGGCGAGTGCGCGCGGCCAACTTCCACGACCTGTGCCGCGAGGCCGCCGAGGCGGTCGGGGACGTGCCCCCGGCGCCCGCGCCAGGCGACAAGCGCGCCGCGGACGAGTACTGGAACGTGCAGCTGCCCGCGCGGTTGCGCGCCGCGCTGGCCGCCGGGAAGCTGCCGCGCTACGACGCGGTGGTCGTCGACGAAGGGCAGGACTTCCTGCGCGACTGGTTCGACCTGCTCGAGGGGTGCCTGCGCGACCCGCGGGCGGGGGAGTTCGTCATCTTCCACGACCCCGCGCAGGACATCTTCGGCACCGGCTGCCTCATGCCCCCCTTCCCCACGGTCGCGCTCGGCGTCAACTTCCGCAACACGCGCCGCATCGCCGAGTACCTGGGCACCCTCGCCGAGCGCGCGGCCCCGGCGTTCTCGCGCAGCCCCGAGGGCGAGCCGCCGGTGCTCCACCGCCAGCCGCGCGGCGGGGCGGCCGCGGCCGAGGCGGTCGACCGGCTGGTGGCGGAGCTCGTCGACGAGAAGCGGATCGCCCCCGGGCGGATCACGATCATCGCGCCGCACACGAAGGAGAACACCTGCCTGCGCGGGCTGGACCGCATCGGCGGCCAGAGCATCTCCACCGACCCCATGGACCGCGCCGGGGCGGTGCTCTGCACCACGATCGGCAAGTTCAAGGGGCTGGAGTCCGACGTCGCGGTCCTCGTCGACGCGCGCGAGGACGACCTCTTCGAGGGCCGCGCGTTCCTCTACGCCGCAGCCTCGCGCGCGCGGCTGGCGCTGCACGTCTTCCGGGCGGAGTGACCGCGAGGCCCTGCGCCCGGAGGCAGCCATTGCCGCCTGCGGTCCCGAGGCCTATAATTTCTCCATTGAGCGCGGGACGTTCCGGTGCCGGGGACCCGGGACGGTCGGATCGCGTCCCGTCGAAGCGCCGCGGCCGCGGCGCCCAAGGGGAGGGTCGGATGATGGCCGGAACAGGACCGCGTTGCGCCCGTTCGCTCCGCTTCTGGTTACTCGCGCTGCTGCTCGCCGGCGGGATCGCTCACGCCGGCGCCGCACGCGCCGGGGAGCAGGCCTTCATCCGCACCGGCACGAGCGCGCTGACCGCGTTCGACGCCGCGGACTTCGTCCCGCTCGGCAGCGTCCCGCTCACGGGGACCTCGCTCTGGGGGTTGGCAACGTCGCCGGCCACGCAGCGGCTGTACGCCTTCGACATCAACACCCAGACCGTCCTGGCGGTCGACGTCGTCCGCCGCGCCGTGGTCGAGACGATCCCCCTGACGGAGCTGCGCTTCACCCCCTACGGGATGGCCGTGAGCGCCGACGGCAAGCGGCTCTACTTCGCCGCGCAGAACAGGGCGCTGGGGCTGATCGCAATCGACCTGGAGCGCCGGCTGCTCATGGCTGAGGTCGCCGTGCCGTACGCGCAGCGTGTCGTGCCGCACCCGACGCTGGACAAGCTCTGGGTGACCACGAAGACCGGGGAGCTCTTCACGCTCAGGGCCTCGGACCTGAGCATCCTCGCGCACCAGCAGCTCCAGGGGGCGGAGATCGCCCTGAGCGACGACGGCGCCAGGCTCTACCTCACCGGCGACCGCAGCAGCCTCCTGGTGATGGACGCGGCGACGGACGCCGTCCTCGGACAGATCCCGACCGGATTCCACGCGACGGCCTTCCGCATCGCCGGCCGGTGGGCGTATCTCGGCCACAAGGAGCTGGGCGTCCTCCGGGTGATCGACCTTGTCGACGGCCACCTCGAGACGGACATCACCCTGGACACGGGCCAGTACGTGAGGGTCGGCGGCATCGACGCGACCGCGGACGGCTCCCGCGTCGTGGTGCTCCTCGACAACAACCTGCGCTACAAGTTCGCCGTGGTGGACGGGGCGGCACACACGCTCCTCGGCCTCCACGAGGGGGTCAGCGGGTCCGTCTACTGCTCGTCGAGGTTCGTCATGCCGGTGACTGTCCCGCAGAGCGTCTTCACCGTGAACAGCACGGCCGACGTTCCGGACGCGGCCCGCGGCGACGGCGTCTGCGAGACGGCCGCGGGCAACGGGGTGTGCACCCTGCGCGCCGCCGTCCAGGAGGGGAATGCCGCCGCCGGCACGGCCCTGATCGAGGTGCCGGCGGGCGAGTACGCGCTGTCCATCCCCGGGGCCGACGAGGACGGGGGCGCCACCGGCGATCTCGACGTCAGCGGCCGACTGACCATCCACGGCGCCGGCAGCGAGACCACGGTCGTCGACGGCGGCGCGCTCGACCGCGTGCTCGATGTGGCCGCCGGCGGCTCACTGGGGCTCGCGGGCGTCACCGTGCGCAACGGGCGGCTGCCGTTCCGGGGCCAGGCGTCCCTCGAGAACGGAGGGGGCGCGGGACTGCGCAACCAGGGCGTGCTCACGCTGTCGGGGGTCGCCGTCGCGGACAACCGCACCGAGGGCTTCGGCGGCGCCGGTGTGCACAGCACGGGCGTGCTGCGCGCGGAGGACTGCACGTTCAGCGGGAACTCATCCGTCGGTTCAATCTGCTGGCTCGACATCCTCGGCAACCAGGTCTGCGGCGAGTCGGGCGGCGTCGCCGCCGTCTACGCCAGGCAGGCGGAGATCAGGGACAGCCGGTTCACGGCGAACGCGAGCGCTGTCGCGGTCCGCATCGATGGGTCGCTCGAGCGCTGCGTGGTCAGCGACAACGAGGCACGAGGCGTCGTGGCGACCTCGGTCAGCCGCAGCACGATCAGCGGCAATCGGGGGCCGGGCTGCAGCGCCGGCCTCGTCACGGACTCGACGGTGAGCGGCAATGTCAACACCGACCCTGACGGGTGCGGGGGCGGGATCGCGTGGCTGGAGCCCTACCACAAGCTCGTGGTGGCGCGCTCCACGATCAGCGGCAACGCGGCGTCCCGCGGCGGCGGAGTGTGCGCCCAGTTCTTCGAGATGGAGAACGCCACGGTGAGCGGCAACGCGGCGACCGGAGACGGCGGCGGCATCTTCGTCAGGGAATACGACGAGTGGAACCACGTCCGCAACTGTACGATCACCGGCAACACCGCGGACAGCGACGGCGACGGCTCCGGGGACGGCGGCGGCATCTTCAACCAGCACCCGGACACCTACTACGACACGCACCTGACCAACACGATCCTTGCCGGCAACGTGGATCGAGGCGGGCAGGCGCCCGACTGCGCGGGGTATCTCGGCAGCAGTCAGTTCAACCTCGTCGGCGACGCGGCGGGCTGCGGCTTCGACGCGCTCGAGTGGGACGTCGTGGGGAGCCCGGAGTCCCCGATCGATCCGGGGCTCGCCCCGCTGGCCGACAACGGAGGCCCCACGGCGACGCACGCGCTGCTGGCGGGCAGCCCGGCGGTCGACGGCGGCCACCCCTACATCTTCCCGGCCACCGACCAGCGTGGCGTGGCCCGCCCGCAGGACGGCGATCTTGACGGCACGGCACACAGCGACATCGGGGCGTTCGAGCTTGCGCCGCTGTCCTGGAAGATCACCGCCGCGGCCGGCCCCAACGGCAGCATCACGCCGGTCGGGGAGGTGGTCGTCGCCGACGGCGGGAGCAGTATCTTCGCCATCGCCCCCGACGCCCGTTACCGCGTGGCGGACGTGCTTGTCGACGGCGCCTCCGTCGGGCCGGTGAACACCTGGTCGTTCGACGAGGTTTCCGCCGACCACACGATCACGGCGACCTTCGAGGCCGAGCCCGTGCTCTGGACGATCGCGGCCTCGGCGGGGCCCAACGGCAGCATCACGCCGGCGGGCGCCGTGGTCGTGCCCGACGGCGGGAGCAGGAGCTTCGCCATCGCCCCCGACACCCACTACCACGTGGCGGACGTCCAGGTGGACGGCGCCTCGGTGGGCCCGGTGAACGCCTTGTACTTCGACGGCGTCACCGCGGACCACATCGTCGCGGCCACCTTCGCGATCGACACCTACACGGTAACCGCCAACGCGTGGGTCAACGGGAGCATCTGGCCGAAGGGGAGGATCACGGTCCCCCACGGCGGCTCGGTGACTTTCCGGGTAGTGCCGAGGGCGGGGTATCGGGTCGCACGACTCGTCGTCGACGGCAGGAACGTGGGCCCGCGGACGTGGTTCAGGATCAGCGGCTGCTCGGGCAACCACTCGATCCAGGCGAGGTTCAGCAGGATCTACTAGCCGCGGTCTGGCCTGCCCCGGCGGGACCCCTCACATCTCGCGCGCCGCGAAGGTGTCGCAGCGGCCGAGGTCGCCGCTCTCGAACCCGCGGCGGAACCAGCGCACCCGCTGCTCCGAGCTGCCGTGGGTGAAGCTGTCCGGCACCACGCGCCCGCCCCCCTGGCGCTGGAGCCGGTCGTCGCCGATCGCGGCGGCCGCGCGCAGCGCCTCCTCGAGGTCGCCGGGCTCCAGCAGCCGGGCGGACTGGTTCGCGCGGTTGCCCCAGACGCCGGCCAGGCAGTCGGACTGCAGCTCGAGCAGGACGGAGAGGCGGTTGGCCTCGCGCTTGCCGGCGCGGGCACGGGCATCGCGCACCTTGCCCTCGATGCCGAGCAGGTTCTGGACGTGGTGGCCGACCTCGTGCGCGACGACGTAGGCCTGCGCGAAGTCCCCCGGGGCCCCGAAGCGCCGCCGGAGGTCGTCGAAGAAGGAGAGGTCCAGGTAGACCTTCCGGTCGGGCGGGCAGTAGAACGGGCCGGTCGCCGAGCCGGCCATGCCGCAGGCCGAGTCCACCGCCTCGGTGAAGAGCACCAGCTTCGGCGGCGCGTACGAGCGGCCGCCCTCGCGGAAGACCGCCCCCCAGGTGTCCTCGGTGGAGGCGAGCACCACCGAGACGAACTCGGCGAGCGCGTTCTCGGCCGCCGGGCGCGGCTCGGCGCGCTGCTCGACCGCGGTGCCGCCGCCGGTGGGGACCATGTTCACGATGGTGGAAGGGTCGACGCCCAGGTAGAGCGCGACGAGCACGATCACGATCGTCCCGAGCCCGCCCCCGGCGATGCCCCGACCGATGCGCAGGCCGCGCCGGTCCTCGACGTTGTCGCTTCGTCGCCCGCTCTCCCAGCGCACGGCCGCTACAGCCCCTTGGCCCGCAGCACGTCCGCCACCGGCCGGCGCGGGCTGCGGATCCTGTTCAGCGGGTCCTCGCGGTCGGCGTGGCCGAGGGCGATGCCGATCGCGACCGCGAGCGTCTCCGGGACGCCGAGTTCCGCGCGGACGATGTCGGGCCAGGCCGCAAGCATGACCGCGGGGATGGAGTCGAGGCCGGCCTCGGCCGCCGCGAGCATCAGGCTCTGGGCAAACGCGCCGAGGTCGTAGAGCGACCAGGGCGAGAGCGACTTGTCCAGGCACAGCCAGGCCACGGCCGGCGCGTCGAACAGGCGGTGGTTGCGCCGGGTCAGCCCGCGGCGGGCCTCGGCGTCCTCGCGCGCCACGCCGAGGATGCCGAAGCGCTGGCGCATCAGCTCCGCGGTGCGCTCGCGGTGCGCCTCGGGCCACGACGTCGGCGCCTCCGTCTCCAGCGCCAGCGCGGCTCCCTGCTCCGCGCGCTGCAGGTACCCCTGCCGGATGCGCTCGAGCGCCTCGCCGGCGGCGACAAAGACCTCCCACGGCTGGGTGTTGGCCCACGAGGGCGCGCGGCACGCCGCCGCGACGACGGCCTCGACCTGCGCGCGGGCCACCGGCTCCCTCGTGAAGGCCCGACAGGAAAAGCGTGCGTCCAATGCCTCCCGAACGTTCATGGCTGGAACCTCCCCGGACATCCGTGTCGGAGGCAATCTCGCCCTGTCGTCCGCGGCTGTCAAGCGCACCGCCGGGAACAATCCGTGAGAGAATGATGTCTCCCCGGACGGGACAACACCCCGGGGGGAAGGACGACCATGGCCAGGACCAATCTCTTTTTCGCAACCACGTTCGCCGCCGCCGTCGCGCTTGCGGGCGTTGCCGCGCCTGCCGGGGCGGCCAGCGTGGGCTTCTACGGCACGTTCGGCGGCGGCGCCGCGGGAGGGAACGACGAGGGCGGGACGAGCGGCAGCTGGGACTGGGACCGCGACACCACGCACGCGGGCGGGGGGCTCACGATCGACACCTCCGGCGGCTACTCCCCGATCAACTACCGGCTCGGCCTCGGCTGGGAGCACATCGAGGCGCAAGGCGAGCGCGGCGAGGCCGACCGCGCGCTGCAGGGTCTCGTGATCGACAACGACCTGACCTTCGATGTGCTCCGGGGCCCGGCATCCAGGTTCTGGGTCGGCCCCGAGTTGCGGCTCGGCTTCCTCCACGGCTCGCTCGACGATTCGACGCCGGGAGACCGGAACTTCTACGCGGCCGGCGTAGGGCCGGTGCTCGGTTTCGACCTCGGGCTCGGCCCCGGCGCGGCCCTCTCGTGGAAGTTCGGCTACCTGTACACCTGGTATTACACCGACGACGACTCCTGGGACAGCGGCGACCACAATGACCACGCCGAGATGGACGAGGGCCACGCCTTCGTGACCATGGCGCTGCTCTTCCGGCTCTGGGAAGGGCCCCATGCCGGCCAGCAGGGCGCGCCGCCTCCGGGCGTCTACCAGCCGCGAGGGCGCTGGTAGCCGACGCTTCCGTCGCCCACCAAGAGCCCTGCCGGCGCCCGGCTCCCGACGCGGGGCCGGCGGGGCGCTGCTCGCCAAATCGCCCTGCCGACCTGCCCTGCCGATCCGTCTCTCGACAATCCTTAGGGCTTTCGTTACCCTCTCGCGAACTGACAACACGGTGAACACCTTGCAGGAGGAGGGGACGAGTGGGCAGGATGCGGCGGCGCTGGTTGCAGCTTCTTCTCGTGGCGGGGTTGTCCGCCGGAATGTTCGGGGCCGGGAACGCCCGGGCGCAGCAGGCGCCCCTGGCAGCGGTTGAACTGTCGGCGGGCGCGCAGGACGCGGCGGAGTTCAGCGTCTCGCCGCCGCTGCAGGAGATCGTCCCCGCCCCGGCCGCCGCCGCGGGCGAAGCCGCGACCGGCGCCACGGAGACCGACCCGGTCTTCGGCCCCGTCCGGGAGACGCCCGGCAACTTCCCGATCCCGCGCCCGATCGTCTTCGAGCCCGGGCAGTCGCCCCTGGCACCGCCGGCCGCGCCGGAACTGGTCCTCTACGACGCGCCGATGCCTGGCCTCGACAACGGCTGGCAGGGCCTGAACCAGGGCGTCAACCGCGCGCTCATCGGCGTCGGCCTGCTTCCGGCTGACACCAACGGCGCGGCCAGCGCGACCCACTACATCCAGATGGTGAACACCGCGTTCGTCGTCTACGACCTCGTGAACGACGGCCAGTGGGGCTATCCGAAGGCCGTGTACGGCCCGGCCAGGCTCAGCGACCTCTGGGCCGGCACGGCCGGCGCCTGCGCGACGCGCGACGACGGCGACCCGGTCGTGGCCTACGACGAGGCCGCCGACCGCTGGCTGCTGAGCCAGTTCGCCATCCCGAACTACCCGAACGGCCCGTTCTACCAGTGCATCGCCGTGTCGGCGACGGGCAATCCGCTCGGCAAGTGGTACCGCTACACCTACAGCTTCGACGTCCTGAACGACTACCCGAAGTTCGGCGTCTGGACCGATGGCTACTACATGTCGATCAACCAGTTCAAGCCCTGGGCGAACCCGAGCTGGGCCGGCGAGGGCGTCGCGGTCTTCGAGCGCGCCCGCATGCTGGCGGGCGACCCCGCCGCGCGGATGATCTACATAGACACGTACGACGCGTGCGTGGTCGGGACCGAGGCCGCGTGCCAGCTGGGCGGGATGCTCCCCTCCGACCTCGACGGCCCCGCCCCGCCGCGCGGCACGCCCAACTACTTCGTGCAGTTCGACGACGACGCGTGGGGGTACTCCGGAGACCAGCTCCAGATCTGGCGGCTCACGCCGAACTGGACCGCCGGGACGGCGACCTTCGCGCACGTCGCCGACCTGCCGGTGAACTCCTTCGACTCCGAGGTCTGCACGAGCTACAACCGCCTCTGCATCCCGCAGCCGGGGACGACCCAGCGGCTCGACGCCATCGCCGACCGGCTCATGTACCGCCTGCAGTACCGCAACTTCGGCGACCACCAGTCGCTCGTCGTCAACCACACCGTGGACTCGAACGTCAACAAGGCGACCAACGACGGTCACGCCGGCATCCGCTGGTACGAGCTGCGCAACACGGGCTCGGGCTGGAGCGTCCACCAGCAGGGCGACCACGCGCCGGACGCCGCCAGCCGCTGGATGGGCAGCATGGCCATGGACAAGGACGGCAACATCGCGCTCGGCTACAGCGTCTCCGACGGCGCGTCGATCTACCCCTCGATCCGCTTCGCGGGCCGCCTGGCCGGCGACACGCTCAACCAGCTGCCGCAGGGCGAGACGGTGATGCTCGCCGGCACCGGCAACCAGACCAGCTCGTCCGCGCGCTGGGGCGACTACAGCTCGCTCGCCGTCGGCCCAGACGGGTGCTCGTTCTTCTACACGACCGAGTACGGCCGCGTGTCGTCGTTGGCGGAGTGGTACACGTACATCGGGAACTTCCACTACCCGGGCTGCCTGCCGGTGAACACCACGATCACGAAGATGCCGCCGGCGTTCACCGCCGCGACCACGGCGTCCTTCACGTTCGGCGGCGACGCCGGCTCGGGCGGCGGCAGCGTCGTCGGGTTCGAGTGCTCGCTCGACGGCGGCGCCTTCGCGGCCTGCACCAGCCCGAAGAGCTACGCCGGCCTGGCGTACGGCGTCCACACGTTCCGGGCGCGGGCGCGCGACTCCAAGGGATACCGGGACGAGACGCCGGCGACGTACGCCTGGACGCGCTGCATCATCCAGAGCTTCCGGAGCAGCGGCGCCCAGGACGGCTGGATCCTCGAGACGGGCGAACCCACCGGCGTCGGCGGGTCGATGAACTCGGCCGCGACGACCCTCGTCGTCGGCGACAGCGCGGCGCGGCAGCAGTACCGCTCCATCCTGTCGTTCGACACCTCCGCGCTGCCCGACGGCGCCCGCATCCGCGGCGGCCTGCTCAAGACGAAGCTGCAGGGGACGGCCGGCGTCAACCCCTTCACCACGCACGGCAACCTGCTGGCCGACATCCGCATGCCGTACTTCGGAAGCTCGGCGCTGCTGCAGGCGAGCGACTTCCAGGCCGCGGCGGGGGCCTCCGGCGCCGCGGTCTTCGGCGCGACGGCGCGCAGCGGCTGGTACTCGGCGCCGCTCGGGAGCACGGCCCTGCGCTTCGTGAACAAGCGCGGCACCACGCAGCTGCGGCTGCGGTTCACGCTGGACGACAACGACGACGCCGTCATGGACGTCGCCCGGTTCTTCAGCGGCAACGACGCGACCGCCGGCAACCGGCCGACGCTGCTGGTCTACTACCTGCCCTGACCGATCGCACCCAAGGTGACAGGAGGGACGGGCCCGCGCCCGTCCCTCTTCTTTTCGCTCACTCGGCGACGAGGGACTTCACGAGGAGCCGGAAGTCCTCCTGCATCAGCGGGCGCACCCCGCCGATGATCTGCCAGACCGCGTAGTTCCGGTCGATGAGGTACGTCGTCGGGAACTCCTTGACGCCGAAGCTCCGCGCGAGCTGCATGTCCTTGTCGACGAGGATGATCTGCCCCGTGCCGCAGTTCTTCAGCAGCCCGGCGTAGCCGTCCGCCTCGAGGGCGGCCGGGATCTCGGAGCACACGGTCGGGGCGACGAGGCCGCGGTCGGCGTACTGGGCGAGCAGGTCCTTGATGACCGGCACGGAGGTGTAGCAGGTGTCCGTGAAGCACGACCAGAAGGAGAGGATGATCGCGTTGCCCCGGAAGTCGCTCAGCGACACTTCCTTGCCGTTCACGTCGGGAAGCCTGAAGTCCGGGAAGGTGCCCCCGACGGCCGGCTTGACGACCTCGGACGTTGCCGGGGGCGGCTTCGCGGCGACCGGCCTGGTGGCGTCGCCGCCGGCGACGGTGGCGGGCATGGCGAGCGAGGCGGCGAGGACGGCAGCGGCAGGAAGGGACGACGACAGGATCTTCATCCGTGGCCTCCTTGGAGGAAGAACTTCGTCCACCCCGAAGATATACCCGGCCCCGCGGGGAGGTCAATATCGCAGGCCGCCCGCCACGACATCCCTCGCACTCGGCGAGACGTGCCGCCGCCGCCTGCTGACAGCGGCGCCTCGGGCACCTATATTTGGCGTCAGGAATCGGTCACAGCCACGGTACGAAGCACGAGCAGACGGCGAGGACGCTGCGACGGGGTGTCTGCGGGCACCGCCGGGCGTTTCAGGCCGCGAGACGGGCGGGGAAGGAGGCGAGAAGGCTGATGCCAAGGGGGGGCTGCCGGCACGTGGCGGACCGGAGGACAACGCAGGTGCGCGGACGCGCCCTGAAATGAAAGGATCCCCCCATGAAGAGACTCACGGTGTTCGTGATGACGGTTCTTCTCACGGTCTTCGCCTCGGCCGCGCTGGCCGACAACCACGGCAAGACCGGCAAGCTGCTGCTCTTCCAGAAGTGCGACGCCGGCCTGATCGGCGCGGCCGGCTATGACTCCGTCGGGTGCCCGCTCGTCGGCACCGGCCCCTGGCCGGCCTTCCTCGGGAACCACCGGGAGGGGAAGCTGAAGTACTCGCCGTTCGGGAAGAAGTTCTCCTTCTCGTTCACCGGCCGCGGGCTTCTGCCGAAGAAGAGCTACACCCTGATCTACTACCCGGACCCGTGGCCAGGGTCGGGGCTGATCTGCCTCGGCAGCGGCAAGAGCAGCCGTGGCGGCAGCGTGGAGATCCACGCCAAGAAGGACCTGGGGACGGGCCTGCCGGCGAGCTACGACGCGAACTTCAATCCCGTGGCGCCCTCCGGGGCCGTGGGCGCGAAGATCTGGCTGGTGCTGTCCGACGACGTGCAGTGCACGGCTCCGACGCAGTTGCTCGGCTGGAACCCGACGGACTACCTCTTCGAGTACAACCTCATCGTCTACGACAACCGGGACCTGAAGGCCCGCGACCGCGACGACGATTGACGAACAGCGGGGCCGGGGCGCCGTCCCCGGCCCCGCGCCTCCCGTCCTTGCGCGCCCCGACCCCTCCTCGGCGATCGCCTTGCGGAGCGGGCGCAGCCGGCGTAGATTCTGGGCGGGCGCGGGCGACCGCGCGGACTTTCCCCCGAAGCGTCCGGAGGGCGGGCATCGTGGCGAGCGGGCCGGTCACCATCGGCATGACGGCGTACTACCGGATCACGCTCGCGCTGCCGCTGCTCGTGAGCGCCGTCGTCTATCTCCTCGGCAAGAGCGCGCTCTTTCCGGCCATCGCGGACATCGTCTGGTTCTCGATGGTCATCGGGGGCATGCCGTACCTGCTCCTGGCCGCCGTCATGTTCTTCTGGATCGCCGGCAAGCCGGAGAAGACGGTCCACCAGGTCATCTACCTCTCGCCCTTCTTCATGGTGCTGCTGCTGGCGCTGGCGGTCCCGGTCTTCCTGCCCAGCCTGCGCGGGGCAAGCGCGGCGCAGCGCACGCTCGTGGATTCCGTCGCGCGGCACAGCATCTTCACGCTGGTGCTCGGCTACCTCTACGTCGCCGCCGTGCAGTCGGTGTACCTGTGCCTGAAGGCGCTGCGGCGGATCTCGCCCGGTTGAGCGATGGACGACGACGCGATCTACCGCTCCCTGCAGCAGCACCTTGACGCGCAGGCCGTCGGCTTCCCGTCCGTGACGTCCGGCGCCGACATCCGGCTGCTGCGGCGCCTGTTCGCGCCCGATGAGGCGCGGCTGGCGCTGCACCTGAGCTATCGGCCCCTCCCGACGGCGACGATCGTCGCGAGCGCCGGCCCGGATCGGCCGGTCGCGCAGGTGACCGCGCTGCTCGAGAGCATGCTCCAGAAGGGCGCCATCGGCTGGAAGCGCCGCGACGGCGAGGACCACTGATACGTCATGCCGATGGTCGTGGGCATCTACGAGTGCCAGGACGGCGTCCCCTCCCCGGAGTTCCTGCGGGACGCCGACGCCTACATGCGGACGCTGGCCTTCGGCAAGTCCTTCCTCTCGGTCAAGCCCTCGCAGATGCGCACGGTCCCGGTGAACCGCAGCGTCCCGGTCGAGCACCCGATCGCCACGTACGACCAGGCGCGCGAGGTGCTGGGCGGGGCCCGCGGCCCCTTCGTCGTGATCCCCTGCATCTGCCGGCGCGCCCAGGCGATGCGCGGCAAGCCCTGCGCCAAGGTCGCGCGCGAGGAGACGTGCCTGGCCTTCGACGACATGGCGGCGATGGTGCTGCGCCGCGGCCACGGCCGCGAGATCGCGCGCGAGGAGGCGCTGGCCATCCTCGAGGCGAACCAGGAGGACGGCCTCGTCCTGCAGCCGGCCAACGCGCGCAAGCCCGAGTTCATCTGCTCCTGCTGCGGCTGCTGCTGCGGCATGCTCTCCATCCAGAAGCGCCTGCCCCACCCGTCGGACTTCTGGTCGAGCAGCTACTTCGCGGAGGTCGCCGCCGACGCCTGCACGCAGTGCGGCACGTGCGTCTCGCGCTGCCAGGTGAACGCGGTGACGCTGTCCGGCACCGCCGGCGAGGCGCTCGTCAACCGCAGCCGCTGCATCGGCTGCGGCCTGTGCGTCACGACCTGCCCGGCGGAGGCGCTGCGGCTCGTCCGCAAGGAGCAGGCGCCGGCGCCGCCTCAGGACGAGGAGGCGCTCTGCGACGAGATCATGGCGAACAAGAAAGGACCCCTCGCGCAGGCCCGGATGCTGGCCAAGCTGGCGCTCGGGATGAAGCAGTGAGGCGGCGCCCGGCGCCGGTGCCGATGACGGCGGAAAGGGAGGGAATGCCCATGAAGGCGCGGAGACCGGCCAGAACGCTCGTTGCACTTGCGACTCTTGCGGTCCTCGCGGGTGCCGCCGCGCCGGCCGCCCCGGCGGCACAGGTGCAGTGCCAGCAGTTCACGGCCACCGGATCGCTCGTCGCCGGGGACACGACGGGCGCCCTCCGGCTCTTCCAGGCCGAGCCGTCCGGTTGCGCGGCCCCCAAGGCCTGTCCGGGTTCGAGCGGACCGGGGCCCTTCTTCTTCGACACCTACAGCTTCAGGAACGGCCCGGCGGCCCGCTGCGCGACCGCCACGCTGACCAACCACTGCGGCGCGGCCACCCGCGTCCACGCCTCGGCCTACGGCGGCAGCTTCGACCCCGCCGACCCCTGCCTGAACTACCTTGGCGACGTCGGCACCGCCCCCCCCGACGGCGGGGCCGCCTCGTTCTCCTTCATCGTTCCGGCGAGCCAGACGCTGGTGATGGTGCTGAACACGACCGTCGCGTCGGCCGAGTGCCCCGCCTACGATCTCCAGCTCTCTGGCTGCAGCGACTGGGGGGCACTCTGGTCGGCGGCGGGGTCGACGGGGGTGGCCGCAAACCCCGGCGCGGTCACCTTTGCCGGGCCGGTCGTGCAGCTCAAGCCGACGACGGCGCTGCGCGTCGCACAGACGCTGCGCTACGGCACCTCCAACCTGAAGCTCGACCCGGACGGGTTCTGGCGCATCCGCTTCCGCGACAACGGCGCGGCGTCCCGCCTCCGCGTCTGGTTCAAGCACGCGGACGCGAGGACGGGCGCACTGCGGACGCTCATGAGCTTCGACAGCAACACCCGCCCCGCATCCGCGGGCTTCCAGCTCGTCGAGATACCGACGTCGGGAATAGCCGTTCCCGTCTCGGGCGCATGCTGGATCGAGGCGACGCTCGACAAGACCGGCGGCACCGGCAGTCCCGCGCTGCACTCGATGGACTTCATCGCGCCGTAGCGCCCGGCCCGGCCGCCCTGAGCGCGGCGATCCGCTGCAGCAGCGGCGGGTGCGAGTAGTGCAGCGCCACGTGCCACGGATGCGGCGTCAGGTTCGCCAGGTTGCGTACGGAGAGCTTCTTGAGCGCGGCGACCATCGCCTCGGGGTCGGCGGTGGTCGCCGCGGCGAAGCGGTCGGCCTCGTACTCGTTGCGGCGTGACCAGGCGTTCAGCGCCGCGCCGAGGAGGAACTCCACGGGCGTCAGCAGGATGCCGAACAGGACCAGTCCCGCGTGCACCGACGCGCGCTGCACGAGGAACGCGTCGTAGAGCCACCGCTGGTCCAGCAGCAGCGACAGAACCCAGAGCATCGCGCCCGTGTGCACGATGGAGACGACCGTGCCCTTGAGCACGTGGCGCCGCACGTAGTGCCCGACCTCGTGCGCGAGCACGGCCACCAGTTCGCCCGTCGTGAGCTGCGCCACGAGCGTGTCGAAGAGCGCGATCCGCCGGTGCCTGCCGAAGCCGGTGAAGAACGCGTTGGACTTGCTCGAGCGGCGCGACCCGTCCATGAGGAAGACGTTCTCCAGCGAGAAGCGCACGGAGGCCGCGTAGCGCTCGATGCGCTCGCGCAGCTCGCCGGCGGGCAGCGGCGTGAACGTGTTGAACAGCGGCATGATCCACGTCGGCGCCACGAACTGCACGACGAGCGTGTAGCCGGCCACCGCCGCCCAGCAGGCGAGCCACGCGGCGCTCCCGGCGTGCGCGAAGAGCGCCAGCACCGCGGCCAGCAGCGGGCCGCCCAGGGCCGCCGCCAGCGCGACGCCCTTGACGCGGTCCAGCGCGAACGTGCGCGGCGTGGTCCGGTTGAAACCGAACCGCTCCTCGATGACGAACGTCGCGTGGATCGAGAACGGCAGCGACAGGAGCGCCGAGAGCCCCGCCAGCGCCCCGACATACACCAGCCCCGAAGTCACCGGGCCGCGACCCCACGCGCCCGCCAGCGCGTCCAGCATCTGGAAGCCGCCGGCGAACCAGAACGCGCAGAGCGCCGCCAGGTCGACCCACTCCCTCACGAGGCCGGCCCGCGCCGTCGCCCGCGCGTAGGCCTGCGAGCGCTCGTACGCCGCGCGGTCGTAGATGCCCTCCATCTCCGGCGGCATGTCCGGCAGCAGGCTCCGGAGGTTCAGGACCGCGACCGCGGTCTCGATCGCGCGGACAGCGAGCAGCGAGACGAGGATTCCGAGGGCGACGTCGCTCATCCGCGCGGGCTCTTCATGACACGCTCATTCTACGCGAGGCGCGGCCCGGCGGCGGCCTCCCCCGATTGACAAGGCCGCGCGTCGGCCCGAGATTGCCCTTGTCGCCGGGCCGTCGCGGCGCGGGAGGACCGGCGCCGGGCGCGGGGGTCTCACCAGGCCGCAGGCAGACGGAGGCGCAGTCGAGCCATGGAAACCAGGATCATCGTCCGGGCCAGGACCACCGACGCGAAGTTCATCGGGACCAGCATGGGCGGCGCGCGCGTGACCATCCGGCGGGCGGACACCGGCGCGGTCCTCGCCTCGGGGCTGACGCAGGGCGCGACCGGCGACACCAGGCGCATCCTGACCGAGCCGCCGCCCCGCGGGCAGCCGATCACCGACCTCACCACCGCCGCGTTCGAAGCGCGCCTGGACCTGGAGGAGCCGACCTTCGTCACGGTCGAGGTCTCCGGCCCGATGGGACATCCCCGCTCGGCCGCGTCCTCGACGATCCAGGCCTGGCTGATCCCGGGGAAACACGTCCTCGGCGACGGCTTCGTGGTGGAGATCCACGGGTTCGTCGTGGCCATCGCCAGGCCCGGCGCCGGCGAGACGGTCGCGCTCGCGGACGGAAAGGCGCGCGTCCCGCTCGCCGCAAGCGTCGTCATGATGTGAGGCTGCCCGACGACCCCGGGCGGGTTGTGGGACGCTCTCAGATACGAGGTGATGGCGACCGTGAAGCGCGACGGCGCGGCCGCGGGAACCGTCGCGCTGGCGCCAGGCACGGCGCAGAGCAGCTTCGAGGGGACGCTCGAGCTGACACACCCCGGGAGCTACGACGTGACGCTGTACGCCTTCGACCCGGTCACCGGCAACGCCGGCGTCGACCGGGTCGCGTTCACTGCGCGCTGACGCGCCCCCGGGCAAGGACTCGTCCCGGAAGGGATTGGCCGGCTTCGGCTACAATCGGCCCGTGGACGAACTGACGCGCGCGTCGGTCATCGAGGCGGTCCGGGTCCAGTACCTGCTGCGCTGGGACGGCACGCACGGCCTCGCCCACTGGGAGCGGGTGCGCGAGAACGGCCTGTGGCTCGCCGCCCGCACCGGGGCGCGCGCGGACGTCGTCGAGCTGTTCGCGTACTTCCACGACGCCTGCCGCGCCAACGAGCACACGGACCCGGGGCACGGCGCCCGCGGCGGCGCGCTCGCCCGCAGCGTGGCCGGCAGCGCCTTCGGCATCGACGCCGCCGGCCTCGAGCTGCTCGTGGCGGCCTGCCGCGACCACACGGTCGGGCAGGCCCACGCCGACCCGACGATCGCCACCTGCTGGGACGCCGACCGGCTCGACCTCGGGCGGATCGGCACGATGCCCCGCGCGGAGCGCCTGTGCACGACGACGGCGCGCGATCCCGAGGTGATCCGGTTGGCGTGGGCCAGGAGCCGCGGCGAACCTGATCGTTCGCTGCCCTTATCTCCCGTCCCGGAACAGTGACCTCGTCGGGCTTGTACCGCCCCCCCTACCCGGCCCCTTCGGGCGAGGCGCCTGGCGCACGGTGCGCGTCGGGAGGCCTGTGGTAGACTGAGCCCCTTCGCCGCGCCAGGAGCAAGGCCGGGAAACCGGCAAGGGAGGACCCATGCCACGAAGGGCGTGCCGCCTCGGTCCGAAGGTTCTCCTCTTTCTCGCGGTGTGGCTGGTCCCCTATTCCGCAGGCACCCGCGGAGCGCTCGTCCCCGCCGCCGCTGCGGCGACGCCGGCCCCGGTGACCGTCACGGCGCCAGCGGCCGGGGCCGTTCTCCAGTGGGGCAAGACGTACCGGGTGGCCTGGAGGAATCCGAATCTCGGGACGTCCGTCCGGAAGACCCGCCTTTCCATCTCCCTGGACGGCGGCCTGCACTGGCAGTTCCTCGCGACCCTCGACAGGAATCCCGGCTCCTACAGTTGGCGGGTCCACGAGGTGCCTGGAGTAATGAGACGCTGTCTCCTCAACGTTGCGCTGCTCAACTGGCGCGGAGAGACCATCGGCCGGGGCCGCACGGGCGGCTTCTTCACCATCCGCGGAGTCGTGAGCCGCTACGGAATCGGCGCGGTGGAGAGCTGGTACCTGCCGGGCTACACGTGGGGCAAGGCCGCCGCGGGGGATCTCGACGGCGACGGCCGCTCGGAGATCGCGGTGCTCTCCAGCTCGGGATCTTCCTGCAATTTCGCGCACGTCCTTCGCCGCAGTTCCGACGGGAAGCTGCCCTTCGTCTCGACGATCGCGACGTTCGGTCTGCTGGACCTGAAGGACATCGCCGCCGGCGACCTCAACGGCGACGGCCGCGCAGACCTCGCTTTCTCCAGCGTCTCCACCCTTGGGGGGGCCATGCTGGGCCGCCTGCTGGCTCTGTACCAGGATCCGGCGTCCGGGGCGATCGGAGCGACCTCCGCCCAGAAGATCTACGGCTCCGACAAGGTGGGGGACATCGTGATCGGCGACTTCGGCGGCACCAGCGGCATGGACGTTGCCGGCCTCGCCGAGCCCGCGACTGCCGGCAACCCCGGAGCGGTGGCGATCTTCCTCCAGAGCTCCACCGGGCCTCTCGATTACGAGCGACGCTACGACGCCGTCAGCGTGGACCTCGACGGGGAGATCCACGCCGGCGACGTGAACGCCGACGGGGGCGCGGACCTGGTCGTCCAGAGCGGCGAACGCGAGCTGTCAGTCATCCCGCGGGCCTCATCCGCGCTCCCGCCGGGATTTGGCGCCGCGGAGCCGCTCACCGTCGTGCCGGCAACCGACCCGCCCATCTCGAGCTACGCCGTGGGGGACCTCGACAATGACGGGAGGGCCGACCTCGTCGTCGCCTCGGGATCCACGCTCCGTGTCTTCATCCGAGCGTCCGGCGGGGGGTTCCGGTCCCCGATGGTCATCCCGCTCGGCCTCACACCCCGGAAGGTGGCGGCGATCGACCAGGACGGCGACCTGCTCACCGACATCGTCGTTGACTATAGCCAGGGGATCGCCGTGCTGCGGCAGACCTGCAGCCACACGTTCCTGCCGCCGATCGTGCGGCTCGTGCCCTGCCAGTCGGTCGGCCCGATCGGCAGGGGTTCCCTTTTCCAGAGCGACGTCAACGGGGACGGCATCCCGGACATCGTCGTATCCGGCTACAACGGTCGCCTGAGCTTCATCTTCGGGACCAAGTTGCCCTGAGGCGGCCGGGCGCCCGGTGTTCCGCCGCCTCCTTCGACGACGTGGGAGTCTTCAACGAGCACGCCCTGCCCTGACGCCGTCGGGGGCACGATCCGCGTGCGCCGCACGGGAGGACGACCGCCGGCAGCCGCCCTGCGGTACAATACCGCCATGGATTCCACCTTCTGCCTCCATGTCACCAAGCAGGACGGGTACTTCCTCACCGCCTGTCAGGGAAAGGCCTCGCTGAGCCGGATCCTGAGCGGCTGGTCCGGGCTGGCCGAACGCTGCATCGAGGAAGGGATCAACAAGATCATCTGCCAGCCGCACGTACCGGGGCCGGCCGAGTTTCTGGACGTCTACCAGTTCGGCATCAGCTTTCGAGACATCTCCTGGCCCCCGGGGACGAAGATCGCCATCGTCTGCCCGGAGGACGACCTGCCGCAGTACCGGATAGCCGAGATGATGGTCGAGAACCTTCGTGGACCCGAGAGCAGGATCTTCACCTCCATCGAAGACGCCAGGGGTTGGCTCCTGGACCGTCCGCAACGCAATACCCGAACCAACGCGCAATGACGGGGGAAGCGGCGAGGACCGACGCGCGAGCCGATGGTCTGCTCACAGGAGGGAAGAGCCGGGCCGCACCTCAGAAGGCGAAACAGGCACGCTTGCCTGACACGTCCAGGGCCGTGGGTGGGCCGAAGAAGAAGGTCTTCAGTTCGTCACAGGACATGTTCGTTGCCGGAGCGTACAGGTCCTGGCACCCCACGTCGTCCCTCCCGATCGACATGGTCGTGCAGATGGACATGCACCCGTCCACATTGCTCGGCACGAAGAGGTCACAGCCGATAGCGTCGCTGCACAATCGACCGCAGTAGTACGCGGGGCACTCCGGCCCGGTGCCCTCGTTGCGGCATCCAGCGACACCCGCCATCACGACTCCCACGAGCAGGAACAGGCCGATCCGTTTCATCCGATTCTCCCTCGCTCCCATCGGCCGTGCCCGGCGGCAACGGCGCGCCCGCGATTACCGTAGCACCGGACCGCGACGGGCCGCAAGAGGACGACAACGGAAGACCCGCCTGCTCCACCGCCGTCCCCGGCTAGAACGCGAAGTCGAAGGTCCTCAGGTCGACGCCGGCCCTCCTCATGATCGAGAAGGTCGGCTCGAAGTCCGTGCCGGTCGTGGCGATGAAACCCGTGCAGCCGAAGGCCTCCTTCACCGCGCGCGCCTTCTCGCCGGTGTCGGTCTCCAGGCCGAGGAGGGCCCGGGAGACCGCAGGGCCGATCCGCTCGAAGACCCGGGACGGCATGATGAGGGTGGTGTCGGGGTTCCCGGCGGCCTGCATGCCGACAACGGTGAGCCCCGGGTAGCCCTCCGGCGCGAAGATCGTGCTCTTGACGACCGCGTAGTCCGCCGCCCCGCTCAGGACCGCCTCCAGCGCCTGCTGGTGGGAGTCGACCGGCACCGGAATGTAGACGCTCTCGGGCTTCTGGCCGGGATCGAGGAGTGCGCGGAGAAAGACCTCGCCGGCGGTGGCGAGCGGGCACGCGGCGACCCGCTTGCCCTTGAAGTCGGCGAGGCTGCCAAAGGCCCTGGCGCCATCCTTCGCCACGATGGAGGCGCGATACGTCGAGCTCCCATCCGTTCGAAGCGGGCGGGCAACCGGCCTCGCGAGCCCCTTGCCGATGAAGACCGCGGCGACGAACGACCCGGAGAACATCCCTTCGACATCACCCGACTTGAAGAGCCTGGCCGCCTCGGAGTAGTTCTTCGCAACCCTCAGGGTGATGCCCCCGAGCTGAGGCTCGGCGGCCTGCAGGTAGGCGCTGAGCACCTCGTATTTCGGCAGTTCCTTTGCCGGGTCGGTGGGCGCCATGATCACCAGGTGCAGGGGCTCGGAGGCAAATGCCGTCGAAGCCGCAAGGCACGCGGTCAGGGCGAGCAGCGGAAGCAGGTGTCTTCTCATGTCGTGGGCCCTCCTCTCCGGGGCTGCCGCCGGAGCTTCCATCCCCTGGTCCTCAATATACGCTCCCGCGGCGCGGCGGACTCCGGTCCGTGCAGCGTCCCGCGCTCCAGGCGGCGCGGGCGGCCTCACACCGCCACACTGCGGTTTCGCCCGCCTTCCTTTGCCAGGTACAGGGCCGAATCCGCGCGGGACATCAGGTCCTTCAGCTCGCGATCGGCATCCGCCAGGGAGACGACGCCGAGGCTGGCGGTCAGGTGGATCCCGCCGTACCTCAGCGGAATGTCCCGGGACGCGATCGCCCGACGGATGCGCTCCGCCGTGTCCATCGCCTGGTTCAAGGAGGTCTCGACCAGGACCACGACGAATTCCTCCCCGCCGATCCTCCCGAGCATGTCGACGTCCCTCAGGTTCGTCCGGATGATGGACGTCAAGGACCTCAGCGCCTCGTCGCCGGCCTGATGGCCATGCGTGTCGTTGATCCGCTTGAAGTGATCGGCGTCGATCATGAGCAACGACATCGCGTGCCCGAAGCGCCGCGCGCGGACGAACTCGCCCTGCGCGTGTTCCAGCACGGCGCGCCTGTTCAGCACCCCGGTGAGCGAATCGGTCTGCGCCAGGAGCTCGGCCTCCCCCTTGGCGGCAAGCAGCTCTTCCTTGTCCGCGAGGACCCTGCGGTTCAGCTCGAAGTTCGACCGCAGGTAGTGCTCGCGCATGTCGAGCGCCAGGGCCGGGATCGCATTGGCCGCGACCAGGTCGCAGATGTTGGCCATCGCGACCGGCCACGTGTAGTCCGCCGCCAGGCCGTAGCGCCCCACGGCGATGACGGCGAAGCCGACGAGCAGGGGAACCCCGATCAGCAGGGATTCCCTGACGCTCAGAGAGCTGAAGGAGTAGGAGGTCACGACCACCATGATGAGGCCGACGAAGTAGTTGCTCGCGGCCGTCTCCGTCGGCGTCGCGATCCACATCATCGCCAGCATGCACGACCCGCACCACAGGAATTCGCCGATGTAGATCTCGCGGTAGTGGCGCAGGAACCACGCCCGGCGGAACCGGATGACGACGTTCACCGCGACGAGAACAGCGATGATCGCCAGCCTGATCATCCACCCCTCGAGGAACGAAGACGGCAGCGTCCACAGGTCGAGCAGCCCGAGGACCAGGACGATCAGGCTGCCGAGGATGTTGACCGTCCATGTCGTCCGCACCTTCCCCTGGTCGATGTCCTTCTGGTACTCGCGCTCCAGCTCCGGGGGGTACGATCTTCGAGAGAACAGGCGGTAGGCGAAGACATCGTCCGACCCTGGCGCCCGCGTCGGGAGGCTCCCTGGACGACAGCGCCCCTGAGCACGACGGGTCATCCGGCAATTCTCGTGGCCGGAAAAGCCGTTGTCAAACCCGGCGGCGATCTTTGACATTCCGCCGCCGCAGCGGTATATTGGCATGCGAACACCTCGGGATACCGTGCAATCCCTGTGAGAGAGGCTGCGCGATATTCGTGTGTTCGGCCGGCGACGGCAGAGGGGGAGCATGGCAGGGAGAAACCGGAACACGTTCGTGAAGCGCCAGAAGGAAATGGAACGCGTCCAGAGGGCCAGGGCGAAGATGGCGCGAAGGCACGGAGGCCGGGCCGCGAAAGCGGGACAGGACGCCGACGAGCGGCCAGCCGAGGCGGGCATCGCCGTGGCCGTCGACGGCCCGAATCCGGAGGGAGCGGAATAATGCGCAGCAACGCGTATGCAGTGCGGCGTGAAGCCCACGTCGAGCGTCAGCGCGAGGAATCGGCCGCGGGCCTCATGTCCGACCGGTTCCCCGGGGTCTCGAGCATCGTGGTGACGATGAACTACAAGGGGGACCGCCTCTCGTCGCTGGTGAGGACGGTCAACTTCTTCGCCGGCAGCCCCGCCTACTTCAGGATCAGCTGCCTCGGAGAGGGGTGCGAGCGCGGAGCCCTCGACCTGACCTGGGTCATCCACCGGATGATCAGGGGACGTGAACGCTCGGCGAAGGGGGAGCTCGGGTGCGAGAACCGCGACCCGGCCGTCCACCACGCCAACGTCGACTACGGCGTCACGATAACCTATCGCTGAAGCCGCGGCGCCCGGGCCGCCCGCCCGCCCGCCGCGTCGAGAAAGTAATTGGAGCAATTTCAGTTCGAATGAGTTATATTGGTTCCGCTCACGTTTGCCCAATCCCCAACCGTAAGCGAGTGCAGCGTCAGGCCCGGCCGGGCTTGCGTGCATACAACAAGAACAGGGATTGAGAGAAAGGCAGTGCAGATGGCTCGTGGTTCAGTGAAGTGGTTCAACGATCAGAAGGGTTTCGGCTTCATCAGCCTCGAGGACGGCTCGAAGGACGTCTTCGTGCACCACACCGCGATCGCCGGTTCGGGCTTCAAGAGCCTGAGCGAGGGGCAGGTCGTGGAATTCGAGGTCGTCCAGGGGCAGAAGGGACCGGCCGCGGCGAACGTCCGCGCCGTCTAGCTCCAAGCCGATTCGACGGCCCCCTCCCCTGCCCGGGGAAGGGGCCGTTTCCTTTTCCGGCCCCTTGCGCGCCGTGGCGCGGCACCAGGTGCGTCCACGGACGACTGCAGCGGGCGCGCCGAGGATGGAGCCCTGGTGATGGAAGAGCAGCCCTCCTGGTCGACCCCGGCCGACGAGATGCTGCGCCGCCTGCGCTCGAGCCCCGCCGGCCTGAGCGGTGCGGAGGCCCTGCGCCGCGCCGGCGGAAGAACGGCCGGGCAGGCCATCGGCGGCGGAGACGCCCGCTATCGGGCGGCCGCTGGCCTCCTCCTCAATCAGTTCAAGAGCCCCATCGTCCTGATCCTGATCTTCGCGGCGGCGATCTCGGCGGTGCTGCACGACCCGACCGACAGCGTCATCATCCTCTCGATCGTGCTGGTGAGCGCCGGCCTCGGTTTCTGGCAGGAGCGCGGCGCGGCCGGCGCGGTGGCGAAGCTCCTGGCCATGGTGCGGGTGAACGCGACGGTGCTGCGGGACGGCGCGTACCGCGAGGTTCCCGTGGAGGCGGTCGTCGCCGGCGACGTCGTCCGGCTGTCCGCGGGCGACTCGATTCCGGGCGACTGCCTGGTTCTCGACGCGAAGGATCTCACCGTCGACGAGTCGGCCCTCACCGGGGAGACCTTCCCGGCGGGGAAGTCTGCCGGTCTCGTCGATCGCGACACCCCGCCGGCGCGGCGGACGAACTCCCTCTTCCTCGGCACGCACACGGTGAGCGGCACCGCCACGGCGCTCGTGGTGGCCACCGGCGCCGACACGGAGTTCGGCAAGGTCTCCCAGCGACTCCGCCTGCGCCCGCCCGAGACCGACTTCGAGCGCGGGGTCCGGAAGATGGGCTATCTGCTGATGGAGGTCACCTCGATCCTCGTGCTGGCGATCTTCGCGGCCAACGTCTATCTCCACCGCCCCGTGCTCGACTCGCTGCTGTTCTCCCTGGCCCTTGCCGTGGGGCTCACGCCGCAGCTGCTGCCGGCGATCATCACCATCAACCTGGCGCACGGGGCCAGGCGCATGGCGGCCTCGCGCGTCATCGTCAAGCGGCTGGCGTCCATCGAGAACTTCGGCGCCATGAACGTGCTCTGCTCCGACAAGACGGGAACCCTCACCGAGGGGCTGGTCCGACTGCGCTCGGCGCTGGATATCGAGGGCCGCGAGAGCAGCCGCGTGCTGACCTGCGGCTACCTCAACGCGTCGCCGGAGACCGGCTTCAAGAACCCCATCGACGAGGCCATCCGCACGCAGTCGCCCCCGGAGATCGCCGCCGCCGTCGCGGATTACCGCAAGCTCGGCGAGATCCCCTACGACTTCATCCGCAAGCGCCTGAGCATCCTCGTCGAGCGGAACAACGCCCGGCTGATGGTGACCAAGGGCGCCCTGGCCGCGGTCCTCGACGTCTGTTCCAGCGTCGAGACGGCGCAGGGAACCGTCGCCCTGGAGACGCCCGGGGTCAGGGCCGGCATCGACGCGCGCTTCCAGGAACTCTCCCGCCAGGGCTTCCGCACGCTGGGCGTCGCCGTGCGCGAGGCGGGGCTCGGGACCGGCCTGTCCAAGGAAGACGAGACCGGGATGACGCTCGTGGGTTTCCTGGTCTTCCACGACCCCCCCAAGGCGAGCGCGGCCCAGGCGGTGAAGGACCTCGCGCGGCTCGGCATCTCGCTCAAGGTCATCACCGGGGACAACGCCGCGGTGGCGGCCACCGTGGTGCGCGAGCTGGGGCTTCCCGAGCCGCGGCTGCTCTCCGGCCGGGAAATCGGCCACATGGGCGACGAGGCGCTCCGCAGCCGGGCCGCCGCCATCGACGTCTTCGCCGAAGTCGAGCCGAACCAGAAGGAGCGGATCGTCCTCGCGCTCAAGCAGGCGGGGAACGTGGTCGGCTACATGGGGGACGGGATCAACGACGCCTCGGCGCTGCACGCCGCGGACGTGGGGCTGTCGGTGGACGGCGCGGTGGACGTGGCCAAGGAGGCCGCGGACATCGTGCTGCTCGAGCGCGACCTGGGCGTGCTCGTCGACGGCGTGCGGGAGGGACGCCTGACCTTCGCCAACACGCTGAAGTACATCCTCATGGCCACGAGCGCCAACTTCGGCAACATGTTCAGCATGGCCGGGATCTCCCTCTTCCTGCCATTCCTGCCCCTGCTGCCGAAGCAGATCCTCCTCACCAACCTGCTGACGGACTTCCCCGAGATGACGATCGCCACCGACAACGTCGACCCCGAGGTGACCGACCGGCCCCGGCGCTGGGACATCGGCTTCCTGCGGAGGTTCATGATCGTCTTCGGCCTGGTCAGCTCGCTGTTCGACTACGCGACGTTCGGGCTGCTCCTCTGGATCCTGCGCGCCGACCAGAACCAGTTCCGCACCGGCTGGTTCCTGGAGTCGGTGGTCTCGGCCGCCCTGGTCGTGCTGGTCGTGCGCACGCGGCGTCCCTTCTTCCGCAGCCGGCCGGGGCGCGCGCTTGCGCTGGCCACGGCCGCCGTCGCCGCGGCGACGCTGATCCTGCCCCTGACCCCGCTGGCCGGCCCGTTCGAGCTGGTCAGGCTGCCGGCGGCCTTCTTCGCCGCCCTGCTGGGGGTCGTGCTGTGCTACGGCCTGACCGCGGAGGCCGCCAAGCACTTCTTCTACCGGCGCTGGTCGGGAGCGGTCAGGTGACGGCGATCCGGCCGGGCTGACCTCGCTCTTGCGCGGTTCGACGGTGGGCCTCATATTCTCCGTGAGCACTGTTTCCGGAGCAAGCCTGCCTCCGGGTCGACGGCGGACGCCGCGGAAAGCGAATGGCCGGCGGGCGGGCATCACCGAGGAGGGAACGATGGGCAGAGACGTCGGCGTGTGGATCGACCACCGCAAGGCAGTAATCGCATCGATCACGGACAAGGGCGAGGAACTGACGCTGGTGGTCTCGAAGGCCGAGCGGCAGCCCCGGCGCGCGGGCGACTCGCCGCTCAAGGGCCGCTCCGAGCCCGAGAGGGAGGCCATGTCCGACGCGCGGCAGCGCAAGTACACGGGCCACCTGAACATCTACTACGACGCGGTGATCGCCGCCCTCCGCGACGCCCGGGGGATCCTGATCTTCGGCCCGGGCGAGGCCAAGGGCGAGCTGAAGAAGCGGCTCGTCCGCGCGAAGATGGGCGCGCGCGTCCTGCGCGTCGAGACGGCGGACAAGGTGACGGACCGGCAGCTCGCGAAGAAGGTCCGCACCTTCTTCGTGCGGGAATAGCCCCGCCTCAGGCGATGCGCGGGACGTCCGCCACGGGGGTGGTCCATGGCTGAGCCGGCAGAGAAGAAGGGGCCCGCGGCCCCCGAGGGCATCCCGCGCAAGTCCCTCCTTCTCGCCTTCCTGCTCCTGGCGGTCTTCTCGGCGGCCCAGTTCTACTTCGGCTCCGGGCCGGCGCCCCCTCCCACCGTCGAGTACGGCGTCTTTCTCGACCAGGTCGATGCGGACAACGTGACGGAGGTCGAGATCCGGGGGCCGCGCGTGGAGGGGACATTCCGCAAGGAAGTCCACATCCCCCCGGCGGCCCCGGCGACGGCCCCGGCGACGGCCACCCGTTTCACGACGCTCCTGCCCGCCTTCCAGGGCGAGGCCCTGATCGCCAGGCTGCGCGAGCACAAGGTCCGCATCAACGTGCGCACGCCCCCCGAGGAGCCCCTCTTCACGAAGCTGCTCGTGAGCGTCCTGCCCTGGCTGCTCATCCTCGCGGCCTGGGTCTACATCATGCGCCGCACCGCCAAGGGCATCGGGGGCGGCGCGGGGGGCCTCTTCTCCTTCGGCGAGAGCAAGGCCCGCGTCTTCGCGGACGCGACCACGCCGCACACCACCTTCGCGGACGTCGCCGGCATGGAGAACGTGAAGGTCGAGCTGCGCGAGATCATCGAGTTCCTCAAGGACCCGAAGAAGTTCTCCGCGATCGGGGCGCGCGTGCCCAAGGGGGTGCTGCTCATCGGCGCCCCCGGCACGGGCAAGACGCTGCTGGCGCGGGCCACGGCCGGGGAGGCCGGCGTGCCCTTCTTCAGCATCAATGCCTCGGAGTTCGTCGAGATGTTCGTCGGCGTCGGCGCCGCCCGGGTGCGCGACCTGATGAAGAAGGCCAAGGCCGCCAAGCCGAGCATCGTCTTCATCGACGAGATCGACGCGGTCGGCCGCACACGCGGCGCCGGCTTCGGCGGCGGCCACGACGAGCGCGAGCAGACGCTCAACCAGCTGCTCGCCGAGATGGACGGCTTCGAGACCAACGAGGCGCTGATCGTCATGGCGGCCTCGAACCGGCCCGACGTCCTCGACCCCGCCCTGCTGCGGCCCGGGCGCTTCGACAAGCACATCGTGGTCGACCGGCCCGGGCTCAAGGAGCGGCGCGCGATCCTGGAGATCCACACCAAAAAGAAGAAGCTCGCCGAAGGGGTCAACCTCGACCGCCTCGCGGAGGGGACGATCGGCATGACCGGCGCGGACCTGGAGCGGCTGGCCAACGTCGCCGCCCTGATCGCGCTGCGCAAGGGGCGCGAGAGCATCGCGATGGCGGACTTCGAGGAGGCCCGCGACGAGAGCCTGATGGGGATGGTGCGCGAGGAGACGATCAGTCCGGCGGAGAAGCGCATCACCGCCTACCACGAGGCCGGGCACACGATCGTCGCCTGGGAGCTGCCCGGGACCGACCCCGTCCACAAGGTCGGCATCGTGCCGCGCGGCCAGGCGATGGGCGCGACCCAGCTCCAGCCGAAGGAGGACCGGCACTACTACCCGCGCAGCTACCTGCTGGGCAAGCTGGCGGTCGCCCTCGGCGGTCGCGTCGCCGAGCAGCTGGTCTTCGCGGAGACGAGCACCGGCGCGCAGAGCGACCTCAAGGAGGCGACCGCCGTCGCCGAGAAGATGGTCGCCCAGTGGGGGATGAGCGAGAAGATCGGGCCGATGTACATCGACCGCGGCGAGGAGCACCCCTTCCTCGGGCGCAAGCTCACCGAGGGCAAGAGCTACAGCGAGCGGATGGCCTGGATCATGGACGAGGAGATCCGCCGCCTCGTGCTCGACGCCGAGACGCAAGCCGGGTCGGTCCTCGGGCAGAACCGCGAGAACCTCGAGAAGCTCGCCCAGGCCCTCCTCGCCGAGGAGGTGCTCGACGAGGCGAGGATCGAGGCCCTCGTCGGCCACCCCAAGAGGTGAGCGGGCGGGCGCTGACCTAGAGGCCCCCTCCGTGCCCGACGCAGGACTGCGGGGAGGTTCCGTTCGTCGAACTGTTCGTGCCGTCCGGACAAATGGTGTTGGACCACATCGCCTGGGTGATGTTGGCGCCGGTGAGAGTGGCTCCCGCGAAATTGACGTTCGTCAGATTGTGGCCATAGAGGTTGGCATTCGTCAGGTTCAGGCCGCTCAGATCGAAGCCCGTGAGGTTGTTCGGCGGGAGGATCCCCACGAGACTGGCTGCACTGCGGAGCTGGGCCGCGGTGACTCCCATGGCCATCCAGAGGTTGACGTTGCTCAAGTTCGTCCCCGTCAGGTTCGCCCCGCTCATGTCCGAGTCTCTCATGGCGGCGTAGGACAGATCGATGCCACTCAGGTCGACCCCCGCGAGGTTCCGGGGCATGCTGCAGAAATGCAGGCTGCCCGCGCTGCGCAACTGCTCGCCGGTGAAGCCGACCAGATCATCCAGTCGCGCGTACTCGAATGTCGCCCCGGTCAACGTGGCGCCCGAGATGTTGGCAAACGCCAAGTCCGCCGAGTAGAGGTCGGCGTTGCTCAGGTTGGCGTTGTTCAGCGTGGTGCCTTCGAGCCTGGCCACCGCCAGATTCGCTCCCGTCAGGTTGGCGCCCGACAGGTCGGACCGCGACAGGTCGACGCCCACCATCACCGCGCCCGTAAGCGTCGCGTATCTCAGCGAGCCGTACGCAAGGTTGAAGCGCGAAAGGGTGGCGCTCGCCAGGTTGCGGTAGTCGAGGTTCACCCCGGGGTTGTAGGCGTTGAGCGTGCAGACGATCTCGCCCGCGGCGTCGAAGCCCGTCAGCGACCAGCCCGTCTCGCAGCTCTTGCCGGCCAGGGCGAGGTTGCCCGGGATACCCTGCACTCCCTGGATGCCCTGCTCTCCCGGGATACCCTGCACTCCCTGGATACCCTGCTCTCCCTGGATGCCCTGCACTCCCGGGATACCCTGCGGGCCCGTGGGTCCCTGCGGGCCCGCGACTCCCGGCACGTCGCTCGTCGCGCTCCACATTGCGTAGGGCACCACTGGGAGCTTGACCCGGGGCTTGAGGATCACTTCCTCGGCGGCAACCTCGACCCAGAGCTGCTGTGAGAAGTCCACCGACCCACCGATGCCGTTCGTGAACCTGGTCGTGCTGCCGAGAAGCGTGGAGATGGACTTGTCGGCTGCGACGCGGAGGGGCTTGGTCTCCTCCCAGAGGGCCACGCCGCCGCTCCATTGCGCATAGAGCCTGAAGGTGAAGCTTCGGGTGGCGCCCGGCACGAGCGAGGCGTGCTTGTAGGAGAAGGGGAGCTTGGGGTCCGGAGGTGCCGCCATGAGGTCGCCGGACACCAGGATGACCGCGATCAGAAGCAGCGCGATTCGCTTCATGTCCTCCCTCCCTGCCGCAGCCGGGCGCGCCAGCTATGGAGGGATGTTGCGCCGGCCGATGGCGTCAGTCAAGGGAGGACGCCGGAATACGCGCAGATCCGTGTCGCCGGACTTCACAGAGCGCCTGTCCCGCTCTCCGACCGCCTGAGCACCCGCCTCGAAGCGAGGAGGCGGATCAGCGCAGCCGTGTCCGACACTTGCCGCACAGGTGACGGTGGAGGTCCCCTGGCAAGTGTCGGTTGCAGGCGGGACAGCGCCAGTTGTGATACGTGAACCCGATGAACGCGGCGATCACGATCGCCTGGGCGGCGAAGATCGTGCCCTTGGAGTTCGGTCCGAGCCACCCCGGCCGCGCGTAGAGGATCGCGAAGACGACGACCAGCAGCGTCGCCGCGGCAATCGCGACACGCTGGCGCCCCTGGCGCCTCGCGAACTCGGCCCTGATCCGCTCCCCGTTCCCGGCCATCGTTCGCATTCTCGAAATACAGAGGCGGTTGTCAATTCCCGTTCGGTTCTTCCCCGACTCCATCCCGAGGATGTTCCCGGGAGCCTGCCCGCAGAGGCTGCGCATCCGCGACAATCCCGCGGAGCCTGGCCAACTCGCCGACCGCCACCACCTCGATCGTCTCGTCGATCGGATAGGAGCGCTCGCCGGGAGCGATGACGATCAACCGGTCCAGTTTCAGGTCTTCGATCGCCGTGCGCATCGAGCGGGTGATCGTCGGCGCCTCGGAGAACTTGATCTCCACCCCGTACCGCTGCCCGCCGCGCATGAGCAGCAGGTCCAGCTCCGCCCCGGTGTGGGCGCCCCAGAAGTACAGCTCCGGGGGATGCAGGAGGCGCGCGACCTGCTCCACGACGAAGCCCTCGAACGACGCGCCCACCTTCGGATGGCCGAGCAGACCGGCTGCCTCCGGAACCCCGAGGAGGCTGTGCAGCAGACCCGAGTCGCGCAGGTAGATCTTCGGCGCCTTCACCTGCCGCTTCGAGAGGTTCTCGTGCCACGGCTGGAGCTGCCGCACCATGTAGGCGCCGGTCAGGATGTCCAGATAGGAGCGCACCGTCTTGTCCGCGATCCCCATGGCGCGAGCCAGCTCGGAGGCGTTCCAGGTCTGACCGTGGCAGTGCGCCAGCATCGTCCAGAAGCGCCGCAGCGCCGCCGCGGGGATCGTGATGCCGAGGCTGGGGATGTCCCGCTCGAGGAACGTCTTGACGAAGCCCTCGCGCCAGGCGGCGCTGTCCTGATCGGAACCGGCCAGGAACGAGCGCGGGAAGCCCCCGCGGGCCCACAGCTCGCGCCACGCGTCCGCGCCGGTCTCCTCGACGTCGAAACCTCCCATCTCCACGAACTCGACCCGGCCGGCGAGCGACTCCGAAGCGTTCTTCACCAGCGCCGGCGACGCGCTGCCCAGCAGCAGGAAGCGCGCCTTCGTCCGAGGCCGGTCCGCCAGGACCCGCAGCGCCGGGAAGAGCGCCGGCATGGTCTGGATCTCGTCGAGGACGACCAATCCTTCCGCCGTCCCGAGGGCCAACTCCGGATTCTGGAGACTCAGCCGGTGCGGCTCGGACTCGAGATCGAAGAAGGTGGCCCGCCGCCCCTCGCCGAAGAGGCGCGCCAGCGTCGTCTTGCCGCACTGCCGCGGGCCGAGAAGGGCCACGATCGGCGAGCGTCGGACGGCGTCGGCGAGGCGCGACAGGTAGGCCGGGCGTGGGATCATGTGGCAAATATACTGTGAATATTCGAAAGCGCAATACGATATTTCACAGTCAAGTTCGGGCCAGCGACTTCTCCTCCCTGCGGTGCGTGTACTTTCTCGACCGTTTCGCCCCGGCGGCGCTCATGGAGGCGCGTCAGTCTTCGCCCGATCATCGTACAGGATCTGGCTACAGCCCTTTGTACTGCGAGCCCTCTCCTCCCAGGTCACCCTCGATGAGGCAGACTCCCCGATCTCCTGGGGGCTCGAGGTGTGGCGCGTCAGCCAGCCGTTACGTTCCCAGTCGGGTAAGGTCATCGTCGGTCCCCACTACCATCAGCCTCGGGGCGGAGAGCACCGTTGAGAGGAAGTGGTCCTTCTTGCGGCGGCGAGACGCAAACTCATCCGGGGTCATGACCACCGGGTTGATCTCGCGGCCAAGCCGCTGCGGGAGATCCGCCAGCAAGTCACTGACCTTCCGTGGGGAGATGGTCACCACAATCATCAGATCGATGTCACTGTCGGCTGTCTCGGTGCCGGTGGCCAGGGAGCCGAAGACCAATGCCAGTTCGATCTCCTTGGCCCCGACCAGGATCTCGCGCAACGGCTCCACGATACCCGAGGTCTTGATCACCAGAGCGCGGCGTTCAGGAAACACCAGGTGGGCGTGGAAACTTCTGCCGGCCCTTGAGGGTTGTCCGAAGTTCAAACGCGACGTGAATCAGCGGTGCCGGGGTGCGGCCCCCGATGTGGACCGCACCCCGCTATCTTCCGGCAGAAGAGGACTCAGGGCGTCACGGCGAACGACGTGAAGCCGGTGCCGTGCCCGTCTCCGACATAATTCCAGGCCTCAAGCTCGTTGGCGCAGGTCGTCGGCTGTGTGTCGCCGACGTACTCGAAGTAGACGAGTTCGGGATCCTCCTGGTAGTAAGGCCGCGGCATTCTGTAGCCGAAGGTCGTCCTATCCAAACGGGGGTCGGCTGCAAGGCCGCCGTTCGACATCTGCGGGTAGGCGCTGACCTTCGTGCACTTGAGCGCGGTCACGGGCCGCTGCTTCGCGTTGAAGGTCGTCGAGAAGAAACCCATCGCTGGATCGAAGGGACCGTTGCTGTTGTTCACGACGAGGACATTGTTGCTGCCGAGAAAGTATCCTCTCGTCATGTAGAAGTTTGGCACCGTGATGACCGTGGCTGCAGGGGTGCCGGTCTTGGTGTCGAAGGTGACGAGCTCATCCTGGCCGACCAGGTACATCCCGTTGTTGCTCGTGGGGTGGGCCAGGAGCCAAAAGGGATACTTGGCCACGGCAACTTCGGCCCTCTTGAGCCCGGTGAGGTCGTAGAATCTCACCGCATAGGTCCTCGTCGAGCCGACCGTCTTGGTCAGTCCCACGGCAATGAACCTGCCATTGACGGCGATCGACGTAAAGGCGATGCCGGGATCCGCCACAGGATCGACCTGGATGATCGGTGACGCAGCGGGCCAGGCGGCAAGGTCGATCTTGTAGATCTTGTCCGCACAGACCATGTACAGCGAGTTACCGTCACGGCCAAAGGCCATTTGCGCGGAACCGGCGCAGCCGAGGTTCCCCGTCGTGTCGAACGTCGGGAATGACAGGGAGTCAAAGCGGAGAACCTCTCCGGTGACCGCGACATTCGCATACACCTTCTGTCTCGTGTCGAACTGCGGATCCGCCAGCATCTGATAGAACTGGCCGGCGACCGTGGTTCCGGGCACCTCGATTCCGGGCATATTCCCACTCCGCGGGAACCCATAGGCGCTGAATGATATGTTCATCATGAAATCGACAGCGCCGGCGGCCGCCGGTGCCAGGACGCTGGTAATCGCCACCAAAGCCGCGAGAACAGCCTTCTTCATTGACGCCCCCTCTCAGATGTGTTGATCCGTGAATCCCTTGGCGAATCCCTTTGCGAATCCCCTTGGCGAATCCCCCCACTGAGCGGCACCAGTCCTTCGATTGTCCTCCCTTCCCCGCGGATCACGACGTGCATAACCCTCGGCCGAGATTCAGCCGAGGAACCGCTCTGCGGCCCTTGCGGCACGCAAAACGGGGGCAATCTAGCAATCAACAGCGGGCTTGTCAAGAATCCGGCGGTCTGGAATCTCAAGTCGGTGGCGCCGATCGAACTGCTGATTGACTGCGTGCGAAGATCGCCGACGGCGCCATGACCTCCACCAAGATCGGCCCGGACAACCAGCTCTCCGCGGACGGGGAGGTCAGCGGGCTGTTCACCGGCGAGCCTCGGCGGGTGGATCCGCGCGGGGCGGCCGTCGGCGGCATTCGAGGCGCAGCGGCCGTTCACGATCTGCGGGGGCGGGGGGCGACCCGGCTGCCTTGTCTCCAAGCTTGGTGACGCAGCCGGGATCAGACAAGCTTCTGAAGATCTTTCCTCGTCAGCTCGCAGTCCCGCAGAATCTTGGCCAGCAGGCCGGGGCCAATGGTTTCGCCGGAGTGAACGGGCACGACCGTGGCGCGGCCATCGGGGTGTTGGAGGAAATGGTGACTGCCCTTGGAGCGGACGACCTTGAATCCGGCTTTGCGCAAGGCGGCGATGACCCGCCTCCCGGTGAGCCCCGGAAAGGTCGTCATCAGCCGACGAGAACCTTCTGGACTCCCACGAACTCGAGCGGTTCCGGCTTCTCCTGGCGGACTTCCAGGCACAGGTCGATAGCCTCCCGAATCCGCTCCATGAGCTTGTCGAGAGACCTGGCCTGGGTGTGGCACCCCGGGAGAGACGGGACGGACGCCACGTAGAAGCCCGCTTCATCCCGCTCGATGACGACGTTGTATTCCTTTCGCATGTTGGATCACCTCCCGTGTGGCTTTGAGTATAACCGATCACGGGCCGACTGCCGACGCCCGGGGTGAAGGCTACCGGTACGCCTCACGCCTCCAGGTGCTCGAACAGCAGCGAGCCGACCACCAGCGCGGCGAGGGTCATCGCGGCGAGCACGGCGAGGTCGACGTGGAAGCCGAAGTGGCTGATCCCGACGAGCGCGCCGCGAACCGCGTCGACCCCGTACGACACCGGGTCGAAGTACACGACTACCTTGAGCGCCCGCGGCAGCTGGTCGACCGGGAAGAGCGCCCCCGAGAGGAAGAAAAGCGGCATGACCAGGAAGTTCATCACCAGGGGGAAGGCGTGCATGTCGTTCAGGCGCGAGGCGATGCCGGTCCCGACCGCGGTGAAGAGCACGGCGATGACGAACATGAAGCCGAACGCGACGGCGACCATCGGGAGGCTGTGCGGACGGAAGCCGACGACGAGGGTGACGAGGAAGACGAGCAGCCCCTGGAGCACCGCCACCGTCGCGCCGCCCAGCGTCCGGCCCAGCATCGTCACGAGCCGCGGCACCGGGGCGACGAGGGTCTCCTTGAGGAAGCCGAACTGCTTGTCCCAGATGACCTCGATGCCGCCGAACATCGCCGTGAAGAGGATGCTCATCACGATGATCCCCGGCGCGAGGAAGTCGATGTAGTTCCCGCCCTGCGCCTTCGCGTACATCGGGCCGAAGCCGAACCCGAACGCGACGAGGAAGAGCAGCGGCTGCGCGATCGAGGAGACGATGCGCGCGCGGGAGCGCCAGTAGCGCTTCACCTGCCGCAGCCAGAGGATGTAGACGATGGCCGGGTACATGCCGCAATCACCGCCGCCACATGCGGGCGACCTGGCGCAGGCCGTCCGTGGCCGAGGCCTCCTCGGGCCGGATCGTCCTGCCGGTGAGCTGCAGGAAGGCGTCCTCGAGCGATTGGGTCCCGGTCCGCTCCCGCAGCTGGGCGGGGCTTCCCGCCGCGACGATCTTCCCGCGGTCGATGATCGCCACCCGGCTTGCCGCGCGCTCGGCCTCTTCCATGTAGTGCGTCGTGAAGAAGACCGTGATCCGCTCGCTCGCGTTCAGCTCCTTGATGTAGGTCCAGATGTGGTTGCGCGTCTGCGGGTCGAGCCCGAGGGTCGGCTCGTCGAGGAAGAGCACCGCCGGGTGGTGGAGCAGGCCGCGCGCGATCTCGAGCCGGCGCTTCATCCCGCCGGAGAAGTGCTTGACCAGGTCGTCCCGGCGGTCCCAGAGCTCGACGAGCTCCAGCAGCTCCCGCGTGCGACTCCGGCGCAGCTCGCGCGGCTGCCCGTAGAGGACCGCGTGGATCTCCATGTTCTCGCACGCGGTGAGCTCCGTGTCGAGGCTCGGGTCCTGGAAGACGATGCCGAACGACTTGCGGGTGTCGAGGCGGTCCTTCGTCACGTCGAAGCCGTTGAGGGTGATCGTGCCGCTCGTCGGCGCGAGCAGCGTCGTCAGCATCTTGATGGTCGTGGTCTTCCCCGCGCCGTTGGGGCCCAGGAAGGCGAACACCTCCCCCTTCTCCACCGCGAAAGAGATGTCGTCGACGGCGACGAGGTCCTTGAAGGCGCGCGTCAGGTGCCGCACCTCGATGATGGCCGCCATGGGGATCAGTCCCGCCTGCGAAGCGGGAGGCCCTTCTTCTGCAGGTAGTCGTACCGGGTGTTGTAGCCGGGCTGGTAGGCCATGGCGATGATGGAATCCTGGCTCTCCTTGATGGCGGAATAGTCCGCGAAGTCCAGGGTGCGTATCACCGCCTCGAAGACGCGCAGGGCGCCGGAGTGGTCGCAGAGCACGACGCGCCGCCCCAGGTTGTTCCTGAGCAGGTCCACGAAGGAGTGGGCGATGCGCCAGTCCGCCTCGATCAGGGTCTCCCCCTCGGGGAAGTGGTAGAAGCGGTTCTTGAAGAGCGCCTTGGCGGCCTTCTTCTTGTCGTCGTCGGTGCCGCTCATGGACGGGCCGTAGATCTCGAGCATCCGCCGGGTGATGTCGTCCTTGAACGTGTGGGTCAGGGCGCCGTACTTCTGGGAGTTCAGCCCGTAGAGCGGCGTGAACTCGACGTCCGCGATGCCGGCGGCCTCGAGGAAGCAGCGCGCGGTCTCCTCGGTGTTCTCGCTCTCGCTGCCAAAGACGGGCACCCGCCGGCCGCCCCCGGCCTGCCACAGCGGATACCCGCTCTGCGCCATGAGGTCGACCATGACCTTGAAGTCGCCGCCCAGTTCCCGGGCGGTCGCGATACCCGCGGGCTTGAGCCGGTTGCCGACGGAGCCGCTGATGCGCCGGTTGTCCTTCCAGGTGTCCCAGACGCCGGAACCGACGAACTCCGGATTGTCACCGCCGGATTCGTGGACGGACTTGCCGTGGCGGATGGCGATCAGCTGGGTCTGGTTCGCGGGGACGTAGGCATCGGGGTAGACGGGCATGCCCTTGCCGTTTGGCAGCCAGACGATGGCCTCGCGCAGCAGGTTGCCGCTGCCGTCGTCCAGGATCCGGCCGGTGTCCCGGTGCTTGCCGCCGGTTATCTTCAGATCCTCCACCGCGAGGACCAGCTTGGTGCGGTACCGGGTGTGCCGGGCGCCGAAGGGGGGTATGGTGCGCGGGACGACCAGGTCGTCGAATCGCCGCAACGAGAACTTCTTCTGCAGGACGCGCTTGAAGCTGTCGTTGCCCAGCAGGCCGTTCCAGGCCAGGTAGAAGAGATGGGGATCCCCGTTGGGGACGGAGCCCCTCAGGAAGCTGAACTTGTGCTTGATGTAGCTGCTCGGGGTCACGTGGTCCGTGAGACCGAGGATGAAGAAGTAGAGGCGCTTGCCCAGACTCTTGAGTTCC
>DATDCY010000334.1 GCA_036524115.1 bacterium
GCGGACGACAGGACGAGGGCTGCGGCCAGCGCCGCCCGGCCGCGCGCGAGATCGGCGAGGGTCCACGCAGCGGCGATGCAGAGGCCCACCGACGGCAGGTACGTGTACCGGTCGGCCATCGCCTGCCCGCCGACCTGAACCAGCCCCAGGACCGGCAGCAGGGCCACGAGGTACCAGCCGCACCCCGCGAGCAGGTACGGCGCCCGGCGCCTCAGGAGCGCGGCGGCGGTCCCGATCGCGGCGAGCGCCGCCAGCGCGGCGATCGTCCTCGCCGTCCCGGGCCCCCCGGGGACGATCGGGTAGAAGACCGCGAGCGAGGCGGGCCAGAGCGTCTTCCCGAGGTAGGCGGCCACGCTGACGACCGCGTTGGCGGAGCGTTCGGCCAGCGCGAGATCGACCGTCGCGGCGAGGCTCCCGGACTGCGCCTTGAGCGTGACCGCGGCGCTGGCGGCGGAGAGGGCGAGCAGCGGTGCCTTCTCCCGCAACAGGGAGCCGCGGGACGATGTGCGGAAGCGTCCGAGCGGCCAGAAGTCGAGCACCAGGAGCACCAGCGGCAGCATGACGAGCATCGGCTTGGACATCAGACCGAGGGCGAAGAGCACGAGGAGCAGCGTCAGCCGGCGGACCCCGGGCCGGCGCGCGTAGCCCAGGTACGCCGCCAGCGCGAGCATCCAGAAGAGGCCCGAGAGGACGTCCTTGCGTTCGGAAGCCCACGCGACGGACTCCACGCGCAGCGGGTGGACGGCGAAGAGGAGAGCGGCCGCGAGGCTTGGCAGCAGGGCCCCGGTGGCGGCGCGGAGGACGAGGAGCAGCACGCAGGCGGTGGCGGCGTGGAGGAGCGCGCTGACGGCGTGGTGGGCCGGCGCGCTCACGCCGAAGAGCTGCACGTCGAGCATGTGGGAGAGCCACGTCACGGGGTGCCAGTTGCCCGTCGCGAAGGACGTGAAGGCCCACGCCAGGGAGGGGGGCGCGAGGCCCGCGCGGACGCGGCCGTTCTCCAGGATGTACGCCGGATCGTCGAGCTGGACGAACCCGTTGCGCGTGACGCCGCCGTAGATCGCCGCGACGACGGCGAGGAGCAGCAGGACCGCGGCAGCGGGGGTGCAGCGTCGCATCCGCTCGATTGTAGCGCAGCGGCGCCCGCGCGCCAGGAGCAGCGGCGGGTGTTTCGTGCGACAATGCCGCGCATGAAGACCGCCGTCTTCGTCGTGGGGCCGGACCGCCCGGGGATCATCGCCGCGGTGACGCGCTCGCTCTTCGAGCAGGGCTGCAACCTGGAGGACGTCAGCCAGACCGTGCTGCAGGGGCAGTTCGTGGGCATTTTCGTCGTTGCGGTGCCCGCGGGGGCCGCCGGGGAGGCGCTGGGGCGCGCGCTGCGCGAGCGCCTCGATCCCCTGGGGCTCTCCGTCCACCTGCGCGAGGTCGCCGCGGGCGCGCCGCCCCCGGCGGCCGCCGAGCGGTACGTCATCACGACGGTCGGGCCCGACCGCCCCGGGCTGGTCGCCGGGATCTCCGGGCTGCTGGCCGAGTTCGGCGCGAACATCACCAATCTCAAGGCGATCGCCCGCGGACGGCGCGAGGGGACGGAGTACGTGACCTACTACGAGGTGGACCTCCCCGGGGCGGCCGACGGCTCGGCGTTCCGCTCCGCGCTGCGGGCGCGGGCCGCGGAGCTCGGCCTCGACGTGAACATCCAGCACCGCGAGATCTTCGAGCAGGTCCACCGGGTGTGACGGCGATGCTCACGGAACGGGAGATCCTCTCGACCCTGGAGATGCTGCGCAGCGAGAACCTCGACGTGCGCACGGTGACCCTGGGGGTGAGCCTCTTCGACTGCGTCAGCGACGACCCCGGCCGCTTCATCGAGCGCGTGCGCGCGAAGATCGGGCGCCTCGCCGGCGACTTCGTCGACGTGTGCGAGGAAGTCGGCCAGCGCTACGGCATCCCGATCGTGAACAAGCGGCTCTCGGTCAGCCCTGTGGCGGCCGCGGCGGGGGGCTTCTCGGCGGAGCAGATGGTGGCGATAGCCGAGGGGCTCGACGAGATCGCCGGGCGGCTGCGCTGCGACTTCCTCGGAGGGTTTTCGGCGCTCGTCGAGAAGGGGTTCGCCCGGGGCGACCGGGCGCTGATCGAGGCCATCCCCGAGGCCCTGGCGCGCACGAGCCGCCTCTGCTCCTCCGTGAACGTGGCCTCCACCGCCGCCGGCATCAACATGGACGCGGTCGCGCTCATGGGGCGCACCGTGCGCGCGGCGGCCGGGCGCACCGCGGACCGCGACGGCATCGGCTGCGCGAAGCTCGTCGTCTTCGCCAACATCCCGCAGGACGTCCCGTTCATGGCCGGCGCCTACCTCGGGGTGGGCGAGCCGGACGCGGTCGTCAACGTCGGCGTCAGCGGCCCCGGCGTCGTGCGCAAGGCGATCGACCGGGCGCGCGCGGCGGACCCCGGCCTCGACCTCGGGGCGCTCTCCGAAATCATCAAGCGCACCGCGTTCAAGGTCACGCGCGTCGGCGAGCTCATCGGCCGCCGGGTCGCCGCGCGGCTCGACGTCCCGTTCGGGGTTGCGGACCTCTCGCTGGCGCCGACCCCGAACCCCGGCGACAGCGTCGGCGAGATCTTCCGCAGCCTCGGCCTGGAGTCGATCGGGGCCCCGGGATCGACGGCGGTGCTCGCCATGCTCAACGACGCGGTGAAGAAGGGCGGCATCTTCGCCTCCTCGCACGTCGGGGGCCTCAGCGGCGCGTTCATCCCGGTGAGCGAGGACCTGAGCATCGCCGAGGCGGCGCGGACCGGGAGGCTCTCGCTCGAGAAGCTCGAGGCGCTCACGAGCGTCTGCTCGGTCGGCCTCGACATGGTGGCGATCCCCGGGGACACGAGCGCGGAGACCATCGGGGCGATCATCGCCGACGAGATGGCGATCGGCGTCGTCAACAGCAAGTCCACGGCGGCGCGCCTGATCCCGGTGCCTGGCAAGAAAGCCGGCGATCGCGTCAGCTTCGGCGGCCTGCTCGGGGACGCGACGATCATGCCGGTGCCCGGCGGCGGCTCGGGCGGATTTGTCGCGCTCGGCGGCCGCATCCCCGCGCCGGTGCACAGCTTCAAGAATTGACGTGGACCTCGCATCTGGACCCGTCTGAGCCGTCTGCGCACGGCAGGGAAGTGAATTCCATCAGGCAGCCCTTGTCCGATTTCGCCGGACGGCTGCTCCAGTTGAACGGGCTCGCCCCGGCGGACTTCGCCGCCTGGGAGGTGCTGCCCGGGATGGGCTTCGGCGAGCGGCAGGCCTGGTGGCGCGAGGGAGCGCCGCGGACGTCGCCGCACGAGGGGCTGGACCTGCGCGGCTTCCGCACGCGCGGCGGCGCGAGCGCGGCCCTGGGCCCGGGGGCGCGCATCCCGGTCCTGTGGTCGGGGGCGGTCGTCTCGATCGTCCCCGACTTCCTCGGGCGTTCCGTGTTCGTCGCCCATGGCCAGGTCGACGGCGCCGGGCGCCGGCTCCACTCGGTGTACGGGCACGTGGAGCCGCGCCCGGGGCTCGCGCCGGGCAGCGCGCTGCTCGACGGCGACGAGGTCGGCGCCGTCGCCGACCCGGCGGCGCGAAGGTCGTCCGTCCCCGCTCACCTGCACCTGAGCGTGGCGTTTCTCGTCGAGGAAGGCGCCCCGGGGCCGCTCGACTGGGCGGCGCTGCGCGACCCGGCGCGGGCACTCCTGTTCGACCCCTTGCCGCTGGTCTGCGGTACAATGCGCCCCCCGGCAACGTGAGCCACGGAGGGAGCCATGGATCGTGAGAAGCTGAAGCGGGCGGCAACGCTCATCCTCGAGGCGGTCGGCGAGGACCCCCAGCGCAAGGACCTGCTGGCGACCCCGGAGCGCATGGCGAACATGTACGCGGAGGTGCTCTCGGGGATCGCGCAGGACCCCGAGAAGGAGCTGGCCGTCGTCCTCGACCACAAGCACGAGGAGATCGTGCTCCTCAAGGACATCCCGCTCTACTCGCTGTGCGAGCACCACCTGGTGCCCTTCATCGGGCGTGCGCACGTCGCCTACATCCCCAAGGGCGGGCGCGTCACGGGCCTGAGCCGGATCGCGGGCGTCGTCGAGATCCTGGCCCGCCGGCTGCAGGTGCAGGAGCGGCTGACGACGCAGATCGCGACGGTCATCATGCAGCGGCTCAAGCCGCTCGGGGTGATGGTCGTCATCGAAGCGGAGCATCTGTGCATGTCAATGCGCGGCATCAACCGGCCCGGAATCAGGACCATCACCAGCGCGGTGCGCGGGATGTTCAAGGACAACGAGAAGACCCGCGCGGAGACGCTCGCACTGATGATGAAGTGATCGTGAGCACTTTCGCGATGCTCTCCCGCGCTGCGGCGATCCCGGCGCCTGGCGTCGCCTGACTCACGACAACAAAAGCGGTTTTCCTGTCTAAAATAGATAGGATATGGTTTGGCAGAAATGGCTGGTGAAAGTGAAAACTTTCTCAATACTTTACCATTGACATCGGATTCCCGCTAGGTATAGTGCTCCCCGCCGAAGCTGGAAGACATGACGTTCTGGCAACCTGACGGAGGTGACCGGATCATGGCATCGGTGGGACTTTCTCGCTCGCACCTCCCGCTTTGCATGCCGTCCCGCCGTCACCTCCTTCATCATCACGTCAACCGGATGAATCGCACCACTGGGCCATCCACGCCCGGCGCACGCAAAGGGGGTGTCGCGGCCGCCTCGTGATGGCGCGGCCCAGGAAAACAGCGCTCCGCACGCAGGCTGAAGCCAAATCCAAAGCTGGGGCGGCCCGCCGCCCCGAGACGATCACCGAACCGTTGAAGGGAGGCGAAAGATGTCCAAATTCATCGCAACCGCCGCCATCCGCGGAGCGCACACGCTCTACAAGAAGGCGGAGGATGTGCTCGCGAAGGCCATCGCAGCGAAGGGGAGGGACTTCGTCTTCGAGTTCCCCGACACCGCGTTCCACCTGCCGATGATCTACGCGATGCACGCCTTCAAGGTCAAGACGCTCGGCGACATGGAGACCGCGCTCGGCTTCGCAAAGGCGCTGCTGCACGAGGAGCCGGCCGACAAGCTCTGGAAGCCGTACCTCGGCGAGGCGCTCGATTCCGGCATGTCCTCGATGTTCTCCGAGGAGATCTACCTCGCCTGCCGCTACGTCCTCGGCCTCGAGCCGTGCAAGGACCCCGAGACCGGCTACGAGTACAACGGCTTCATCTCCGACACGATCCAGCGCAACCTCGGGATCCAGCTCGTCGACGGCACGATGCCCGGGTTTGCCGCGATCATCGGCGCGGCGCCCACCGACGAGATCGCCGAGAAGATCGTCCGCGAGCTCCAGGAGAAGAACATCCTGACCTTCCTCGCGGGCAACGTGAAGGGCAACAGCGTCACCAAGCAGCTGCTGCGCCGCAACGTCGAGCTCGGCTGGGACGCGCGCATCGTGCCGCTGGGGCCCGACACCGAGCACATCTTCTACGCCGCCGACTGGGCGATCCGCGCCTCGCTGATCTTCGGCGGCAAGAAGCCCGGCGCCTTCAAGGACCACCTGATCTACCAGAGGGACCGCGTCTTCGCCTTCGCGATCGTGCTCGGGCCGCTCGACGACATCATCTGGACCACCGGCGCGGGCGTCATCAACATGGGCTTCCCCGCCATCGCGGACTCGGACATCCCGGTCATCCACCCGACGGGCGTCTGCACCTACGAGGAGGTCGAGAAGGAGCTCGACCACAGCAAGATCGTCCAGAAGGCGATCGAGCTGCGGGGGCTGAAGATCGTCGTCGAGAAGCCGCCGATCCCGGTCGCCTTCGGCCCGGCCTTCGAGGGCGAGCGCATCCGCAAGGAAGACACGTTCATCGAGTTCGGCGGCCAGCGCACCCCGGCCTTCGAGTGGGCGCACATGCGCGAGATGGACGAGATCGAGGACAACAAGGTCATCATCGTCGGCAAGGACGCCGAGGCCCGCTACGAGAAGGGCGGCCAGATGCCGCTCGGGATCCTCATCGAGTGCGCCGGCCGCAAGATGCAGAAGGACTTCGAGTCGATCATCGAGCGCAAGATCCACGGCAACCTCAACGAGGCCCAGGGCGTCTGGCACATGGGCCAGCGCGACATCAACTGGGTGCGCATCAGCAAGAACGCGAAGAATGCCGGGTTCACGCTCAAGCACATCGGCGATCTGCTCAACGCGGTCACGCACCACACCTTCCGCTCGATCGTCGACAAGGTGCAGACGACGCTCTTTGTCGACGAGGCCGACGTGAAGAAGAAGCTCGAGGAGGCGCGTGCCGCCTACAAGGAGCGCGACCTCCGGCTCGGCAACATGACCGACGAGGCCGTCGACACCTTCTACTCCTGCCTGCTCTGCCAGTCGTTCGCGCCGGCGCACGCCTGCGTGATCACGCCCGAGCGCCTCGGCCTCTGCGGCGCCTACAACTGGCTCGACGGCAAGGCGGCCTTCGAGATCGACCCGACGGGCGGCAACCAGCCCATCGCCAAGGGCGCGCTCATGGACCCGCGCTACGGCCGCTACGAGGGCGTCGACGCCTACCTCCAGAAGGTCTCCGGCGGGGCGGTCGAGAGCCTGAACCTCTACACGATCATGGAAAACCCGATGACCTCCTGCGGCTGCTTCGAGTGCATCATCGCGGTCGTCCCCGAGGCCAACGGCGTCATGATCGTCAACCGCGGCTTCACCGGCATGACCCCGATGGGCATGAAGTTCTCGACGCTCGCCGGCACGGTCGGCGGCGGCGCGCAGACCCCCGGTTTCATGGGCGTCGGCGTGAACTTCATCTTCTCCAAGAAGTTCCTCTTCGGCGACGGCGGCCCCAAGCGCATCGTCTGGATGCCCAAGGACCTCAAGGCCCGCATCGCCGACGATTTCAAGAAGCGCGCCGAGGAGGCCGGGGTGCCGGACCTGCTCGACAAGATCGCCGACGAGACGATCTGCGAGGATGCCGAGAAGCTGGTCGAGCACCTGACCGCGGTGGGGCACCCGGCCCTGGCGATGGACCCGATCGTTCAGTAACGAAAGCGGAGGCGAAGAGCAATGGCTGAGACCAAGGGACACAGCGCCGCCCCCGGCGCGCAGAAGATCATCGACTGGTCGATCGAGCACAAGCTCGAGACCTGCTTCGACCGCGCGCAGAAGATGAAGCCCTGCCCGATCGGGAAGGTCGGCGTCTGCTGCAAGAACTGCAACATGGGCCCCTGCCGGCTCACCGGCAAGCCCGGCGAGATCGTCACCGGCGTCTGCGGCGCGACCGTCGACACGGTTGCCGCCCGCAACTTCCTGAAGATGGCGGCCGCCGGCACCTCGGCGCACTCGGACCACGCGCGCGGCATGGTCGAGACGCTGCTCGCGGTCTGCGAGGGCCACGCGCCCGACTTCCAGATCAAGGACGTCGAGAAGCTCAAGAAGGTTGCCGGCATCCTCGGGATCGAGACCGCAGATCGCCCGGTCATCGACATCGGCAAGGAGGTCGCGCTCACGCTCCTCAACGACTTCGGCCGGCAGCGCGGCGGCGAGCTCAACTACATCAAGCGCGCCCCGAAGAAGACCCAGGACCGCTGGCGCAAGTGGGGGATCGTGCCCCGGAGCATCGACCGCGAGGTCGTCGAGTCCATGCACCGCATCAACATCGGCGTCGACCACGAGCCCGACCACCTGCTGCTGCAGGCGCTGCGCGTCTCGCTTGCCGACGGCTGGGGCGGCTGCATGATCTCCTCCGACGTCACCGACATCCTCTTCGGGACGCCGAAGCCGATCCAGGCGGAGGGGAGCTTCGGGATCTTCCGGGAGAAGGAAGTCAACATCGTCATCCACGGCCACGAGCCGCTGATGGCCGAGATGATCTACGACGTCGTCTCCGAGCCCGAGATGATCGCCTACGCGGTCGGCAAGGGCGCCGCGGGCATCAACCTCGGCGGCATGTGCTGCACCGCCAACGAGGTCCTGATGCGCCACGGCATCCCGACCGCCGGCGGCTTCACGAACCAGGAGCTGGGCATCATGACCGGCCTCGTCGACCTGATGACCGTCGACGTGCAGTGCATCATGCCGGCGATCGCCAACGTCTCGAAGAAGTTCCACACCAAGATCCTGACGACGAACCCGCGCGCGAAGATGGTGGGCGCCGAGCACGTCGAGTTCGACGAGCACCACGCCAAGGAGATCGCGCGCAAGATCGTGAAGATGGCGATCGACAACTTCCCGAACCGCACGGCCAAGGGCGAGCACATCACCGAGAAGTTCCCGATGATCGCCGGCTTCTCCCACGAGTACATCGAGTACATGCAGGGCGGCAAGTGGCGCGGCTCCTTCCGGCCGCTCAACGACGCGATCGCCGCCGGCCGCGTCCGCGGCGTCGTCGGCCTCGCCGGCTGCGACAACCCCCGGGTCAACGCGACGGGGCTGCACAAGTTCATCGCCACCGAGCTGATCAAGCGCGACGTGCTGATCGTCTCCACCGGCTGCGGCTCGGCCGCGTGCGGCAGCAGCGGCTACCTCACGCCGGAGAACGCGCTCGAGCACGCGGGCCCCGGCCTGCGCGAGGTCTGCGAGGCGATCGGCATCCCGCCGATCCTGCACCTCGGCGCCTGCGTCGACAACTCGCGCATCCTGACCATCGCCAGCGCGATGGCCGCCGAGGGCGGGCTCTCCGACGAGATCGGCGGCATGCCGGCGGTCGGCATCGCCCCGGAGTGGATGAGCGAGAAGGCGATCGCGATCGGCTGCTACTTCGCGGCCTCGGGCGTCCCGGTCATCTTCGGCGGCGACAACCCCATGAGCGGCAGCAAGGAGGTCACGAAGATCCTGACCGAGACCTGGATGGAGCGCTTCAAGGGCGGGTTCTTCTTCGAGCCGGACGCCCAGAAGATGCTGGACATGGCGCTCGAGATGATCGACAAGGCCCGCGCGACCCTCAAGCTCAAGAAGTACGAGCCGGGCAAGTTCGGCACCGAGAAGGTGCTGATGGACATGGCCGCCCGCCGCGAGATCGAGAAGGCGGCCAAGCCGCACGTCGGCCTCAGCTAGGACCGGCCGCAGCAATCAACCGCGGGGTCCCCGCTCACCGGGGCGGGGACCCCTTCACCGTCAAGGAGAGGCCATGACCGCCAAGGGCGCCTACAACCCCCGCTCGATGGACCCGACGAAGTTCAAGGACTACCAGATCGCCCAGGAGGCGATGAAGCACCTGCCGGCCCCGGACGCCTGGGCCGAGAAGCTCGGGCTGAAGAAGGACGAGATCATTCCCTTCGGCCGCACGCCGAAGCTCGACTTCATCAAGATCATGAACCGGCTCAAGGACAAGCCGGACGGCAAGTACGTCGAGGTCACGGCGATCACCCCGACCCCGCTCGGCGAGGGCAAGACGACGGTCTCGATGGGCCTCGTCCAGGGCCTCGGCGTCAAGGGCAAGAACGTCGGCGGCGCGCTGCGCCAGCCCTCGGGCGGCCCGACGATGAACGTCAAGGGCACGGCGGCCGGCGGCGGCAACGCGCTGCTGATCCCGATGACCGAGTTCTCGCTCGGCCTGACCGGCGACATCAACGACATCATGAACGCCCACAACCTGGCGATGGTCGCCCTGACCTCGCGCTACCAGCACGAGTGCAACTACACCGACGAGGAGCTGACCAAGCGCGGTCTGCGCCGGCTGGACATCGACCCGAAGAACGTCGAGATGGGCTGGATCATCGACTTCTGCGCCCAGGCGCTGCGCAAGATCACGATCGGCCTCGGCGGCAAGAAGGACGGCTACCCGATGGAGAGCCGCTTCGGCATCGCGGTCTCCTCCGAGCTGATGGCGATCCTCGCGGTCTCGCGCGACCTGCGCGACATGCGCGACCGCATCGGCAAGATCACCGTGGCCTACGACCGCACCGGCAAGGCGATCACGACCACCGACCTCGACGTCGCCGGCGCGATGACCGCCTGGATGCGCAACACGATCAACCCGACCCTCTGCTACTCGGTCGAGGGCCAGCCGGTGCTCATCCACGCCGGCCCCTTCGCGAACATCGCCATCGGCCAGAACTCGATCATCTCCGACCGCCTCGCGCTCAAGATGTTCGACTACACGGTCACCGAGTCCGGCTTCGCGGCCGACATCGGCTTCGAGAAGTTCTGGAACGTCAAGTGCCGCCTCAGCGGCAACATCCCGAACGTCTCGGTGCTCGTGGCCACGATCCGCGCGATGAAGATGCACGGCGGCGGCCCCCGGGTCGCGCCGGGGCGGCCGATCCCCGAGGAGTACACCAAGGAGAACCTCGACCTGGTCGAGAAGGGCTTCGCCAACGTCGCCCACATGATCAGCATCATCAAGAAGAGCGGCATCGTGCCCGTGGTCTGCATCAACCAGTTCTACACCGACACCAAGGCCGAGCACGATCTGGTGCGGCGGCTCTGCGCGGAGGTGGGCGTGCGCGTCGCGGCCTCCAACCACTGGATGTACGGGGGCGAGGGCGCCGCGGAGCTGGCGGACGTGGTCATGGACGCCTGCAAGGAGAAGTCGAACTACAAGCCGCTCTACGAGCTCTCCGTGCCGCTGCGCCAGCGCGTCGAGATGGTGGCCAAGCACGTCTACGGCGCCGACGGCGTGATCTGGTCGCCGCTGGCCGAGGAGAAGGCCAAGCGCTTCGAGTCCGACAAGTTCTTCGCGGACTTCCAGACGATGATGGTCAAGACGCACCTGTCGCTGACGCACGACCCGACCCTCAAGGGCGTGCCGAAGGGCTGGATGCTGCCGATCCGCGACGTGCTGGTGTACTCGGGCGCGAAGTTCCTCTGCCCCATGGCCGGGGACATCAGCCTCATGCCCGGCACGGCGTCCGACCCGGCGTACCGCCGGGTGGACGTCGACGTCGAGACCGGCGAGGTCTCGGGGCTCTTCTAGCGTGGCCGCGCCGTCGGGGGGGGGTGTCGTCCCCCCCGACGGCGCATGCTATAGTATTCCGCTCTGATATGGCACGGGTACGCTTCGAACCGAGTGGCCGCGAGGTCGAGATCGCCGCGGGCGAGAGCCTGCTGCGGGCTGCGATCGTCGCCGGGGTCCACGTCAACGCCTCCTGCGGCGGCACCGGCTCCTGCGGCAAGTGCCGGGTCGTCGTCGAGCAGGGCGCGGTCGCGACGGAGCCCACGGGCAAGCTCTCGGCCGAGCAGATCGCGGCCGGCTCGGTGCTCGCCTGCACGAGCACGGTCAGCGGCGATGTCGCCGTGCGCGTGCCGGTGGAGTCGCAGCTCGGCGACACCCGCGCCGTCCTCGCGCGCGAGCACCGCACCGTCACGCACGGCTCGGCGCTGACGCCGGCGGACCTGCGCGAGCTCTTCGGCGACTTCGAGCTCGACCCGCCGACGCAGCGGCTCTTCGTCGAGCTGCCGCCGCCGACGCTCGAGGACAACATCGGGGACCTCGAGCGGCTGCGCCGCGAGCTGGCGCGGGCGCACGGGGTCGGGGAGTTCGCCGTCGACCACGCCTGTCTCGCGCAGCTGGCGCGCCGCCTGCGCCAGGCCGACTGGAAGGTGACCGCGACGCTGACCCGCGGCGGCGACGGCGAGGGGCCGCGGCTGATCGCGCTGGACCCGGGGGACCGCTCCGGGAAGCACTACGGACTGGCCATCGACATCGGCACGACCACCGTCTGGGCGGAGCTCGTCGACCTGGCGAGCCGCGAGACGCTCGGACGCGAGTCGGAGTACAACAGCCAGATCAGCCTCGGGGACGACATCATCTCGCGCATCGTCGCCTCGATGAAGAAGGACGGCCTCGCGCGCCTGCAGTCGCTCGTCGCCGGGACCATCAACACGCTGGTCGACCGTCTCCTCGAGAAGACGGGGGTCGAGCGCGACGACATCGTCTACGCGGTGGCCGCGGGCAACACGACCATGGTCCACCTCTTCTTCGGGATCGAGTCGCGCTACATCCGGGAGGAGCCCTACATCCCGACCGTGAACTTCCCGCCGGCGCTCCCCGCCGCGGCGCTGGGGCTGCGGCTGGCGCCGGGCGCGCGCGTCCTCTGCGTCCCCGGGCGCGCCAGCTACGTCGGCGGCGACATCACCGCCGGCCTGCTCGCCGCCGGGGTCTACCGCAGCGACAAGCTCACGCTCTACATCGACATCGGCACCAACGGGGAGATGGCGCTCGGCAACCGCGAGTGGCTGCTCTCCTGCGCCTGCTCGGCCGGCCCGGCCTTCGAGGGCGGCTCGGTCAAGCACGGGATGCGCGCGGTGCTCGGGGCGATCGAGATCGTGCGCATCGACCCGGACACGCTCGAGCCGATGATCGTCACGATCGGGCAGAAGAAGGCCAAGGGCATCTGCGGCTCGGGCCTCATCGATGCCGTCGCCGAGCTCTTCCTCACGGGGGTCATCAACGAGCGGGGGAAGTTCAACATGGAGCTGGCGCACCCGCGCCTGCGCACCGTGGACGGGATCGCCGAGTACCTGCTGGTGCCGGGGGAGCAGTCGGGCACCGGCGCCGACATCGCGATCACCGAGGCGGACCTCGACAACCTCATCCGCACCAAGGGGGCGATCTACGCCGGCATCATGACGCTGCTCGGCCAGATGGAGATGCCGGTCGAGGCGATCGAGCAGGTCTACATCGCCGGCGGCTTCGGCCGCTACCTCGAGCTGGACCAGGCGATCACCATCGGGCTGCTCCCGGAGTTCCCCGAGGAGAAGGTCAAGTACGTCGGCAACGGCTCGCTCCTCGGGGCGCACCTGGTGCTGCTCTCGCGGGCCGCGCGCGAGACCGCCGGGGAGATCGCGCGGGGCATGACGTACCTCGAGCTGAGCACCAACCCGGGCTTCATGGACAACTATGTCTCGGCGCTGTTCCTGCCGCACACCGACCAGCACGCCTTCCCCTCGGTCCTGCAGCGGGTCTCGCGGGCGCACTGACGCAAGAGGAGGAGGCCTTTCGGTGAGCTACACGATCGCGGTGGCCGGCAAGGGCGGGACCGGCAAGACGACCATCTCGAGCCTCGTGGTGCGGCACTTCGTCCGCGCGGGGAAGACGCCGGTCTTCGCCGTCGACGCGGACGCGAACTACAACCTCAACGACCAGCTCGGGGTGGAGGTCAAGCGGACGATCGGCGCCTCCCGCGAGGAGATGAAGCGCAAGATCACCGCGAACGAGATCCCGCCGGGCATGTCCAAGGACGACTGGATCGAGATGCAGATGTCCGCGGACCTCATCGAGGCCGAGGGCTTCGACCTGCTCGTCATGGGGCGGCCGGAGGGGCCGGGGTGCTACTGCGCGGCGAACAACACGCTGCGCCGGCACCTCGAGATCCTCTCGAACAACTACCCGGTGATCGTCATCGACAACGAGGCGGGCATGGAGCACCTCTCGCGGCGCACGACGGCGAACATCGACCTGCTCCTGCTGGTCTCGGAGCCGAGCCCGGTCGGCATCATGACCGCGGCCCGCATCCGCGACCTGGCCCGGGAGATGGAGGTCAAGGTCGCGCGCTCGGGCCTCGTCATCAACCGCGTCCCGAACCCCGGCCTCGGGGTCCGGCTCGTGGAGGAGGCGCGCGGGCGCGGCCTCGAGGTCCTCGGCACGGTGCCGCTCGACGAGGCGGTGGTCGAGCAGGCGATGGCGCACCAGCCCGCGTTCCGGCTGCCCGACGGCGCGCCGGCGGTCAAGGCAATCGAAGCGGTTCTCTCAACCGTGTCCCTGTAATTCGGAGGGCATGAACATTAACTGCAGACCGATCAAAAGGGTTCAGATGCAAGGCGCGCGACGCGCGAATGCCGAGACGTACGAGGTGTACGTCGCAGGCAGGCGCGAGGAGCGCACCGCCGCAGATGAGCCTTTTTCAGCGGTCTGCGCATAAAAAGGGGGGAGTGCATGGCGGCGAAGATCATCGACGGAAAGGCAATTTCGGCTCAGATCCGCGGCGAGCTGACGCAGGAGGTCGCGAAGCTCAAGGCCGAGAAGGGCGTGCTGCCCGGCCTGGCGGTCGTCCTCGTGGGCGAGGACCCGGCGTCCAAGGTCTACGTCGGCCAGAAGGAGAAGGCCTGCGCCGAGCTCGGCCTGCACTCCAAGAAGTACGCCCTCCCGGCGACGACGCCCGAGGCCGAGCTGCTCGCGCTCGTCGAGAAGCTCAACAACGACCCGGCGATCGACGGCATCCTCGTGCAGCTGCCGCTGCCCAAGCACATCGACGAGAACAAGGTCATCGCGGCGATCCACCCGGACAAGGACGTCGACGGCTTCCACCCGGTGAACGTCGGGCGCCTCGTGATCGGCACGGAGGGCTTCAAGCCCTGCACGCCCTACGGGTGCATCCACCTGCTCAAGCGCTCGGGCGTGAAGCTCCAGGGCGCCGAGGTCGTCGTCGTCGGCCGCAGCAACATCGTCGGCAAGCCGGTGGCGCTGATGCTGATCCACGAGAGCGCCACGGTCACGGTCTGCCACTCCAAGACCAGGGACCTCGGCGAGGTCTGCCGCCGCGCCGACGTGCTCGTCGTCGCGATCGGCCGGCCGAAGTTCATCACCGCGGACATGGTCAAGCCCGGCGCGGTGGTCATCGACGTCGGCGTCAACCGCCTGCCCGACGGCAAGCTCTGCGGCGACGTGGACTACGAGCCGCTGGCGCAGAAGGTCGCGCAGATCACCCCGGTCCCCGGCGGCGTGGGGCCGATGACGATCGCGATGCTGATGTTCAACACCGTCAACTCGGCCCGGCGGCGCGCCGGCCTGCCGGCGCTCAAGTAGGAAAGGGGAGGAACGATGGCATTCCAGGCACCCGTTGAGACATCATCCGGCAAGATCCGGGAGCTGACGCTCGGCGCGAAGAAGACCGTCACCACGGGCGGACAGAACGCGCTGGCGTTCCACACCTTCGAGGGGACGCTGCCGAACCCGCCGCGGATCGCGCTCGAGGTCTTCGACACCGCGCCGGCCGACTGGGCCGAGGAGCTCAAGCGCGTGCTCGGCGACGTCTGGGGCGACCCGGTCGCGTGGGCGAAGAAGTGCGAGGGCGAGTTCGGGGCGGACCTGGTCTGCCTGCAGCTGGCGGGCACGGACCCGAACGGCGCCAACCGCAGCGCCGCCGACGCGGTGGCGACGGTCAAGGCCGTCGCGGACGCGATCTCGGTGCCGCTGCTCGTCTACGGCTCGGGCAACGCCGAGAAGGACGCCGAGGTGCTCAAGGCCGTCGCCGAGGCGACCCAGGGGAAGAACGTCACGGTCGGCGCGGCGATCGAGGAGAACTACAAGTCGATCGGCGCGGCGGCGATGGGTTTCGGCTGCAAGGTCGTCGGCCAGACCCCGATCGACGTCAACATGGCCAAGCAGCTCAACATCCTGCTGACGAACCTCGGCGTCGCCGCCGAGAACCTGCTGATCGACCCGTCGACCGGGGCGCTCGGCTACGGGCTGGAGTACTCGTTCTCGATCCACGAGCGGATCAAGCTCGCCGCGCTCAAGCAGAACGACGCGATGCTGCAGTCCCCGAGCGTCTCGAACCTCGGCAAGGAGGTCTGGCGGGCCAAGGAGGCGAAGATCACGCAGGCCGAGGCGCCGCAGTGGGGCGATCAGCGCAAGCGCGGCATCGTCTGGGAGGCGCTGACCGCGGTGGCGCTGATGATGGCCGGCTCGGACATCCTGATCATGCGCCACCCCGAGGCGGCGAAGCTGGTGCGGCAGGCCATCGCCGGGCTCGCCTGAGGCGGCCCTGGCGCGGATTGACGACGCGGGGCCCGCAAGGCCGCGCAACACTCTCGAGAAAGAAGGGGTAAGACATGGCGCTCACAGGCATGCAGATCTTCAAGCATATGCCGAAGACCAACTGTGGCCAGTGCGGGGTCCCGACCTGCCTGGCCTTCGCGATGAAGCTCGCCTCCAGCAGCGCGTC
>DATDCY010000335.1 GCA_036524115.1 bacterium
GCGCCTCGGAGGTCTCCAACACCAAGGTAGTACCAAGCAAGCGAAGTATACGGAGGCACATAGTCAGGCTTGATGCTGATGGCCCGCTCGAGTGCGGCAACGCCTTCGGGCCGTTTCATGCCGACAAGCGCATTGCCGAGATTGGCCCACCCCATCCAGAAGTCAGGACGGATATTGACGGACTCCTCAAAGTACTTCGCCGCCTTCTCATAGTCTCGTTGCTGAGCAAGCACCAGTCCGACTCCGTTGACGGCGATCCAGTTCCCCTGCGTCGCCGCCATCATATGGGTAAAGAATGTCGCATCGTCCCTCCAATAGCCAACTTGCTGGCGAGTGAGAGGCGCGAAGACCAACACGCTCGTCAGTGCCGCAGCGCCTGCCGCCACACGGACTGCTCGATGGCTGGCAACGGCCTGTACTTCCCAGGCGATTATCAAAGAAGTGCCAGCCAAAGCCAGGTAGGCATAGCGATCAGCGTAACCCTGGTTCCCGACCTGAATGATGCCAAGAACGGGTGCTAAGCATGTCAGGAACCACACCCATCCCGTGAATAGCCAAGGCCGCCGTACCATCAGGACAACGACTACCCCAGATACGATTGACAGAACGACCGCCGCGCTCAAGACCGTGGTCAGATCAAGTGTCCCCTCGGGGTGCGGGTAGAAGGCGGTCAGGTCATGCGGCCACATCGTCTTTGCGAGATAACTGGGCACGGAATTCACGGCATTCGAAAGACGCCACGACAATGGGAGAGAATACATCATCTCACCACGGCTTTGAGCGATTACAGTGACTGCGCTCGATGCCCCTGCCACCGCCAAGAAGGGGATCTTCTCAACAAGAAGCTTGAGGGTGCCCGCTCGCCGACAGGACGACGTTCCCCGAGGCACCCTTCCAAGAGGCCAATAGTCCAAGACCAACAACAAGAGGGGGAGCGTTACGATCATTGGCTTCGCCATGGTGCCGGCAATGAAGGCAGCCAGACTCGAGTACAGTCTCGATGAACGGTTGGTTCTCAGCCAAGAGAGGTAACTACGCATGCTCAGAAGGCAGAATAGTGCCGCTAGAACGTCTTTTCGCTCACTCGCCCACGCGACCGACTCTACGTGCAGCGGATGAACTGCAAGGAGCGCCGCAACCAGAGCGCTAGGCAGCACGACACCCGTTGCGGCGTGCAGTAACGCGAACAACAACAGTGTATTCGCCAGGTGGAGTCCCAAGTTGACCAAGTGGTGTCCGGTTGGATTCATTCCGAACAGCGACACATCTATTTCGTGGCTGATCCAGGTCAAGGGGTGCCAGTTCCCGGCGTAGAAGGTCGTGAACGCCCAGCGCAAACCGGATGCACTCACTCCGGCGGCCAGGGCGGGATTTTCTGTAATGTAAGTATTGTCGTCAAAACTGACGAACTTGTTCTTGAGCATTGGAGCATATGCTGAAATAAGCAGCAGACTTAGGAAGATGAACATTGATCGGACGAGTCCCCTCGGTTGGCCAATTCGCGGCCTGTTTCCCTTTGACTCGGCGACACGGTGACTCGATGCGGGTGTCAACCGTTCCCCGAGGTCGGGCCGGGACGTTTCGCTCCTCGGAGTCTTCATGCGCCTCTTGTCGCCCAGGCGACGACGTCACGAGGGCGCCGTGAAGGGGACCCAACAATCCCCTTCACGGTTGCCCCAGTCGCTAAGCCCGTCTCGTCATGGGCACGTTACGGGCTGACATCCCTGATTGTAGTTTCTCCGCCGGCCGCCCTTCGCAGGATCCCCTCGGCGGCGAGCCCGCCGTTGAGCGCCGCGCCGACGATGCCGCGCGACTTGCCCACGCCATCCCCGGCGACGAACAGGCCGGGGACGTTCGTCTCGAGCCAGCGGTCCGTCCCGTACTTGGTGTCGTAGAACTTGATCTCCGGCACGTAGATCGTCGTCGAGGGGTGCGCGACGCCGGGGATCACGCGCGAGAGCAGCAGCAGGCTCTCACGCAGGTTGTCCACGATGCGCCCCGGGTACGCGAACGAGAGGTCTCCCGGCGTCACCCCCGGCCCCGGCGGCAGCGTCGGCGTCATCTTGTCGTAGCCGCGCTCGCCGGAAAAGAACGTTTCGCGCTTCGAGCGCCGCCCCGCCACCAGGTCGCCCCAGCGCTGCACCACCAGGCAATCGCCGCCGCCCCAGAAGTTGGCGAACTCCATGACCCGCCGCCCCATCTCGGCGGTGTCCTGCAGCGGCTCGGTCATCGACACCGTGTTGAGGATCGCGAAGTTCGTGCACCCGGTCTTGCGCATCTTGAGCGCGTCGCCGTTGACGAGCCGGCAGCCGTCGCGCGCCTCGGTGCGCACGCGCCCGCCGGGGTTCGTGCAGAAGGTGCGCGTGCGGTCCCCGTGCGTCGGCGTCACGAAGAGGAACTTCGGGTCGTAGAGCACGCGGGTGATCTCGTCGTAGACGGGCGCGGCGACCTCGACGCGGCAGCCGATGTCGATGGCGCCCCAGCGCGTCACGGCGCCGAGCGCGCGGGCGGTGTCGCGGAACCAGCGCGCGCCCCAGCGTCCCGGGGCGGCCAGCACGAAGCGCGCCTCGTGCCGCGCGCCCCCCTGGGTCTGCACGAGAAACCCGCCGCCGGGCGCGCGCTCGATCGACGCGACCCGCGTGCGCAGCTGGAACGTCACCCCGGCTCCGGCGAGTTCCGCCGTGATCCCGTCCACGACCGCGTGCGCCAGGTCGGTCCCCATGTGGCGCTGGCGCGCGGGCACGAGCGTGATGTCCCAGCGGCCGTCCCTCGTCCGCGAGCGCACCCAGGAGACGCGGTCCAGCCAGCCGCGGATGCCCTCCTCGTCCACGCCGTAGAGCGTCGGGTCGGCGCCGTTCGCGAGGAAGACCCCGTCGATGGCGCCGATGCGCTCGAGCGCCTCCTCCTCGGTCAGGCCAAGCTCCGCCAGGTCCAGGCCGATGTGCGGCGAGAGGTTGAGCTTGCCGTCGGTGTTGGCCCCGGCGCCGCCGGTGCGCGGCCGCTCGTCGAGGACGAGCACGGAGAGCCGCCCCGCCAGGCCGCGAGCCGCGAAAAGCCCCGCGGGCCCGGCGCCGACGATGACGACGTCCCACTCCCGGCATTCGGAAGGCGTCACCATCTCTGCCCCGAGGGGATAGCGCACTCCCGCCGCGCGGTCAACCCGCGATGCCCAGCGCCCGCTGGAGCGCCGCCGCGTCGAGCGCTTCGCCGATCACCACCAAGCGGCTCTCCGCGACCGGGTGCGGCCACGGCTCGTCCGCGACCTGGCTGAAGGAGAGGTCGAAGCGCCAGGGCCCGCGGTCGGTGTCGGCCAGCGCCTTGGCGCGCACCGCCTTCCCATGGCGGCCGGCGGCCAGTTCGCGCAACAGCTCCCGCATTGTCTCGACCGGCGTCCCGGGGGCCATGCGCAGCGAGAGCGTCTCGAAGCGGAAGTGTGCGTGGCCCGCGTGCACCACCCCCGCGGTGCGCCTTCCATCCGGCAGCGGCGCGTCGAGCGCGGCGCACACGGTCCGCAGGATCACGGCGCGCGGGTTCAGCCCCTCGATCACCGCCGCCGTCTCGCGCGTCGCTTCCTCGCCCGCGAGGTCGGTCTTGTTGACGAGGATCACGTCGGCGTTGACGACCTGGTCGAGGAAGAACGTCCCGTACATCTCGGCGCGGTACAGCTCGAGGAACTCGGAGGCGTCGATGAGCCCCACGACCGTCGCCGGCCCGACCTCCGCGCTCTCGAGGGCCTCGAGCACCCCCGAGGGCGAGGCGACGCCGCTGGGCTCGATGAGCAGGTGCGCCGGGTCGTACGCGGCGCGCACCCGCTGGATCGTCGTGATCAGGTCGAGCTTGAGCGTGCAGCAGACGCAGCCGCTCGGCAGTTCGACGGCCTCGACGCCACCGGCCGACACGATCTCGCCGTCGATGCCGAGCGCGCCGAAGTCGTTGACGAGCACGACTGCCCGCTCGCGCGCGTTGCGCAGCAGGTTGCCGATGAACGTGGTCTTCCCGGCACCGAGCATGCCGGAGACGACGGTGGTCCGCATGCGTCCTCCTTCAGCCATGATTCCGGCTTCCGAGCCTAGCACCGTTCGTGCCGACGCCGGAAGCCTGACAAATCCCGAAGTAGGGACGAAGTCGGGATCGCAGCCAATGGGGAATACTGCCCCGTCAGGCTGCGGCATTATGCCTCACGGCGGACACCACCAGCGGCCCGGATCCAGCGGTCGGCGGTGGCGATCGCATCGGCCTCAGAGACTCCCACGTCCAGCCACCCGCCGCGCACCTCGTGCCGAAATATCCAACCATGACAGCCGGTTGTGGCGCGAGCCGTGGAGCCTTCGTCGCCATGCCGGCCTGAGCGCCACGCGACCGCCCCCGGCCCGCGGACGGGGGATGGCGCTTGGCATCTTCCATGCAAGCACATACTCCTCATGAAGAGGATCCTCCTCTGCTCCTCAAACCCGCTGCTGGTCAAGTCCCTCTACGCGACGCTCCGGGACGAGGGGTACGCCGTCGAGGAGGTCGAGCATCCCTCGCTGGCGGTGCAGAAGGTCCTCGGCGGCTCCTACGACCTGACGATCATGGACGCGGAGCCGTTCGGGATGTCGGCCGAGGAGGCCGCGCGCGTCCTCGCGGCGATCGCCCCGGGGATGCCGATCCTCTGCACCGGCGGCGAGGGCTGCTGCGGCGCCGAGGGCCGTCAGCTGATCACGGTCCCCGCGGACCTGGACGCCATCAAGGAGATGATCCACCACGTCGCGGCCTGAAGGCTGCCGCGAGAGACCCCCAGACGACAGGAGGGAGCGCAGACATGGCATTGACACCGAAGCAAGGGATCCTCAAGGCGTTCGCACTCGAGAAGGCTGAGCGGGTCCCCGTGACCCTCTTCGGCGCCGGGATGTGGTCGATCAAGGACTTCGGCACGAGCTTCGAGGCGCTCGCGAACGACCCGAAGAAGATGGCGGAGATGTGCGTGACGGAGGCCGCGCGCATCCGCAGCGACGTCGTGTACGTCGGCTCCGGGTACAACAACTTCCACGCCGCGGCGCTCGGCAAGAAGTTCGGCGTGGGCATGAAGTACCGCGAGATGGGCGCCCCGGACATGACGGCGCACTTCGTGCACTCCGAGGAGGACCTCGCCAAGCTCGACATCACGGACCTCGACCGCGAGCCGGTCATCCAGACGGTGCTCGAGGCGACGCGCCTCGTGAACAAGCAGATCGGCGACACCTACCTCGTGACGATGACCTGCTGGGGTCCCTTCACGCTGGCGGCGCGCTTCGTCGGCGAGGAGACCTTCATGAAGGCGACGTTCAAGAAGCCGGCCTTCGTCGAGAAGATGGTGGACTTCTGCGCGGACCTGCTCATCCACCTCTACGAGCCGCTCGTGCGCGACGGCATCCAGTGCCTGAGCATCGCCGACCCGACCGCCTCCGGCGACCTGATCAACAAGAAGCAGATGGAGCGCTTCGCGGTGCCCGGCCTCAAGAAGCTCACCGACTGGGCCAGGAGCAAGGGCGCCTATTCGATCCTGCACATCTGCGGCGACACGAGCGACCGCCTCGACCTGTTCCCGCTGACCGGCGCGAGCACGATCTTCTTCGACCAGAAGGTGGACATGGCCAAGGCCACGGCGGCGCTGTCCGGGAAGATGAGCTTCGGCGGCAACGTCGCCCCGGTGCACGTGCTGCTCAACAAGGACGTCGCGGGCGTCGAGCAGGCCTGCCGCGAGGTGATCGAGGTCGCGGGCAAGGCCCCCGGCTTCATCCTCGTGCCGGGCTGCGACATCCCGCCGACGATCGCGTACGAGAACCTCAAGGCGTTCCACGACGTGGCGCTCGGCTGGAAGCTGTAGGTCGCTGACGATTGCGCCTGGAGCAGGACAGCGATTGGTCGCGGTGTAATGCCGGGGCTGGGGAAGCTCTAGCACCGGAGGTCGAGACTCCAGCCGGGAGGGGGTGAGCGTGACGCTGCCGCGGGAGCGGCGGGCAAGACGGTCGCAAGGCGGGAAGGCGACGGGAGGCAGGACAACCAGCGGCCGAACCGGGGCGTGAGGCGCCGGGGAGGCAAAAGGAGAGAGCGATGGCCCAGATGACGGTGGAGCAGGTCAACGAGTACATGAAGAAGCAGTGCGGGTTCGTCCCGCGCATGTTCCAGATCATCAACACCGTGACCCCGGAGCCCGGCCGGACGTTCGCGGACTTCTACGCGAGCATCTTCGGCGACGGCGCCCTCTCGCGCAAGCACAAGGAGCTGATGTTCATGTCCGGCGGCGTGGCCTACTGCTCCCCGCGCTGCATCATCCACGTGATCCCGGCGGTCAACGCCGGCGCCACGGACGCCGAGGTCTTCGAGGCGGCCGCGGTCGGCATGATCCTCGGCGGCTTCGTGCCGGGCGGCCCCGGCATCCCGTACGCCTTCGAGTACGCCCTCAAGTGCGTCGACATCGCCGCCAAGTACCGCAAGGGCGAGAAGTGGGAGTATCTGCCGGCGCCGCGCTTCGACCACGGCGTCTTCTAGACAGAGCCCGGGCGCGCCGGGAGGGCGGGGCGAGGCGCCCCGGCCCTCCCGGCGCTTGATCCAGCGTTCACGACGGCGCCCGGGGTCTGCCCCGGGGACGAGGAGAGGCGAGAACGATGTTCCGACTGGGTAAAGAGCAGAAGGTCAACGACTTCGCCGGCGCGAAGATCGGCGGCCAGCCGGGGGCGAACCCGCCCCTGCTGATCGCGTCGATGTTCCACAACAAGGACCGCATCCTCGCGGACCGCAAGGGCACCTTCGACCGCGCCAAGGCCACGGAGCTGATCCGCCAGCAGGAGGCGCTCTCGGCCTCCACCGGCATCCCGGGCATGGTGGCGATGGTCGCCAACTCCGCGGAGGAGGCGCAGATCTACATCGACTTCTTCCGCGAGACCACCTCCATGCCCTTCGGCATCGACATGTGGGTCGCGGAGAAGCGCGCGGCGGCCACCGAGTACGTCGCGAAGCTCGGCCTGCAGGACAAGTTCCTCTACAACAGCATCACCCCCTGGGACAAGGACATCCGCGGACAGGTCAACAAGCTCAAGGACCTCGGGATCAAGCACGTCGTGGTCCAGGCCTTCGACGACCAGGACCAGACGCCCGCGGGCCGGCTCTCCTCGCTGCAGAAGCTGCTCGACCAGGGCGCCGGGGAGTTCGAGACGGTGATCGTCGACACCTCGGTCATGAACCTGCCGTCGACGTCGTTCTCGCTGCTGGCCAACAAGCTGATCAAGGAGACCCTCGGCCTGCCCTGCGGCGGCGCCTACTCCAACGGCACGCACATGTGGCAGGAGGCCAAGACGCTCTGGAGCCTGGACGGCTTCAAGGCGATGGACGCCGTCGTCCAGGGGATGGCGAGCGTCCTCTGGTCGGATTTCAACTTCTACGGCCCGATCGTCACCGCGCCGCGCATCTTCCCGGCGGTGGCGGCGGCGCACATCATGCTGAGCACGCTCGTCTACAGCGAGAGCGGGCAGGTGCCCGAGAACGAGAACCTGCCGATCCGCCGCTACTACGGCGAGTTCCTCGGCAAGCTGGCCGCGGGCGGCAAGCGCAAGTGACCGCGGCGGGCGCCGCGCACCAACACGAGAAGGGGGAGGCATGGCACAGGAGATGACGGCAAAGCAGCGCGTGGCGAAGCTCTTCGCCGGGGAGGCGGTGGACCGGATCCCCTGCTTCAGCGGCATGGGCAACGTCACCACCGAGGGGCTCAAGTCCCTCGGCTACCGCTTCGCGGCGATCCACCTCGACGCGAAGATGATGGCTGCCTCGGCGGCGACGAGCTACAAGCTCCTCGGCATCGAGTGCGGCGTGGTCCCGTTCGACCTCTGCGTCGAGGCCGAGGCCATGGGGTGCGAGATCAACGTCTACGCGCACTCCGAGGACCTGCTCTACCCGACGATCAAGCAGAAGCTCATCCACAACGAGGCCGAGATGGAGGTCTCGTTCCCGACGGACATCGCCGGGCGCGGCCGGGTGCCGTTGATGGCCGACGCGATCGGGCTGCTCAAGAAGGAGCTGGGCGACGAGGCGCCGGTGGGCTCGTACGTGCTCGGGCCCTTCACGCTCGCCGGCCAGATCATGGAGCTCAACGACCTGCTCAAGCTCTCGTTCAAGAAGCCGGACAAGGTCGGCGCGCTCCTCGACAAGCTCGCGGGGGTGGCGATCCAGGTGGCGAAGGTCTACCAGAAGGCCGGCGTCGACTACCTGACGGTGCGCGAGATGGGGGCGACCTCCGACGTACTGAGCCCGCGCGTCTTCAAGAACCTGATCCTCCCGTATCTCCAGCGGATCTTCAAGGAGATCACGGTGCCGAGCGCGCTGCACATCTGCGGCAAGACCAACGACATCGTGCCCTTCATGGTCGAGAGCGGCGCCAGGGCGATCTCGGTCGACCAGAAGAACGACGTCGCCGAGACGCGCGCCAAGCTCGGGCCGAAGGCGCTGATCTTCGGCAATTACGACCCGTACAACGTGCTCGTCGCCGGCACCCCGGAGCTGGTGCGCACGACGGTGGGCAAGTGCATCGACGACGGGGTGAGCGCCGTCTGGCCGGGCTGCGACATCTGGCCGACCGTGCCGCCGGAGAACGTCAAGGCGATGCTCGACGAGGTCAAGAGCCATAAAAAATAGCCGCGGCCGCGCACGCGCGCGGACGTGAGGAGGGTGTGACGCGATGGTGACTGAAGAAAAGAAGGCCGAGTTGCTCGAGAAGCTCAAGAATTCCGTCATTCAGTACGACGAGGACGCCTCCAAGGAGGCCGCCAACGAGGTGCTCGCCGTCGGCATGAACGCCAACGACGCGATCTTCAACGGGCTGGTCGCGGGGATGGTCGAGGTCGGCGCGATGTTCGAGCGCCAGGAGTACTTCGTGCCCGAGCTGCTGATGTGCGCCGACGCGCTGTATGCCGGCCTCGACATCCTCAAGCCGCACGTCCAGCAGATGGACCTCGGCGTGAGGGGGTCGGTCGTCATCGGCACGGTCGAAGGCGACGTCCACGACATCGGCAAGAACATCGTCAAGATGATGTTCGACGTCGCCGGCTTCACCGTCTACGACCTGGGCCGCGACGTGCCGCTCGACAAGTTCGTCGAGGAGCAGCTGCGCACGGACTCCGACCTCGTCTGCCTCTCGGCGATGATGACCACGACGATGACCGGCATGAAGAAGGTCATCGACGATCTGCACAAGAAGAACCCCAACGTCAAGATCATGATCGGCGGCGCGCCGGTCTCCGCCGACGTCGCCGACAAGTACGGCGCCGACGGCTACGCCAAGGACGCGACCAACGCGCTCAAGGACGCCATCAACATGGTGGCCTCGCTCAAGAAGCTCAAGGACGAGGCCGAGGCCAAGAAGGCGGGGAAGTAGCGGCGCCATGCGGGAGGAGCTCCGGGGCGAGCTGCTCGGGCAGGGGGCGGCGGTCGTCGGGTTCGCCGCCCTCGCCGGGCACCTCGACGGCCAGATCGCGCACCTGGACCGCGCGGTCTCGATCGGCGTCGCGCGCAGGCTGACCGAGGACACCCTCGGCATCCTCGTGCGGCTCCAGAAGCGGGCGGTGCGCCACCTCAAGGTGCGGGGCTGGCGCACGCTCGCCATCCCCCCGGACTCCGACCGGCGCAAGGACACGTTCGTCTCGAGGCTCTACGCGCTATTCAACCACAAGATGGCCGCGACCTCGGCGGGGATCGGCTGGGTCGGCCGCAGCGGGCTGCTCATCAGCCCGGAGCACGGGCCGCGGCTGACGCTGGCGACCGTGCTCACGGACGCGCCGCTGGCGCCCGACGCGCCGGTCGAGGCCAGCCGCTGCGGCGCCTGCACGCTCTGCCGCGACCACTGCCCTTCCGGCGCGATCACCGGCACGGAGTGGTCCCGGAGCAACCCGTTCGCCGAGCTCGTGCGCCTCGGCGCCTGCCGCAACTACCAGGCGGCCGGGCGCCGGACGCCGGGCAAGCCCACCTGCGGGCTCTGCATCACGGTCTGCCCGTACGGGCGCGCCGGCGTGGGTACGCTCCGGCACAGCGGCGGGGTGGCGCGGAGCGGGGGGCCCCCGGCAGCGCGGAGCGCCTAGCGAAGCGGTGACGGGGGTGCGCAGTGACAGGACCCCGAAGCGCGCCCGGACACTGTTCACAATCATGCAACGTCCAAGGAGAGGTACGGAATGACCAAGAAGTTCAAGGTGATCTTTCAGCCCTCGGGCCGCCGCGGCGAGATCGAGGAGGGCAAGACGCTGCTCGAGGCCGGCCAGGCCCTCGGCGTCGACATCGAGGGGCTCTGCGGCAACAAGAAGGTCTGCGGCAAGTGCAAGGTCCGGATCGAGGAGGGCTACTTCGAGAAGGACAACATCGAGTCCGGCATGGCGCACCTCTCGCCGGTGACCGCGACCGAGAAGAAGCACATCAAGCCCGAGGACGGGCCGGGCATCCGGCTGGCCTGCAACGCCGAGATCCACGGCGACGTGAAGGTCTTCGTCCCCGAGCGCTCGCGCGCCGGCAAGCAGGTCGTGCGCAAGGCGGCCAAGGAGCTCTCGATCGCGCTCGACCCGGCGGTCAAGAAGTACAACGTGGCCCTGACGCCCCCGACGCTGCACGACATGACCGTCGGCGACTACGAGCGGGTGCTCCAGTCGCTGGAGGAGAACTACGGGCTCAAGAACCTCACCTTCGACTTCCTGGTCCTGCGCGACCTCCAGGACGTCCTGCGCCGCGGCGAGTGGAACGCCACGGCGACCGTCTGGATGGACCGCGAGATCATCAAGATGGAACCCGGCTTCGTCGACGCCACCTACGGCCTCGCGGTCGACATCGGCACCACGACCTGCGTCGGCTACCTGACCGACCTGTCCACCGGGAAGGTCGTGGCGACCGAGTCGATCATGAACCCGCAGGTCCCCTACGGCGAGGACGTGATGAGCCGCATCACGTACGCGATGAGCAACCCCGAGGGGCTCCCGACGATGCAGCAGGCGATCATCGCGGGCCTCAACGAGATCATCGAGCGCTCGGTCGCGGAGATTCGCAAGGACGGCCCGCACCCCGGTCACGTCATCGACGACCTGACGATCGTCTTCAACACGGCGATGCACCACATCTTCCTCGGCTTCAACCCCGCCTACATCGGCCGCTCGCCCTTCATCCCCGCGGTCCAGAACTCGCTCGACATCAAGGCGCGCGACCTCGGGCTGCGGATCAACCCGGGCTCGTACATCCACGTGCTGCCGATCGAGGCCGGCTTCGTCGGCGCCGACAACGTCGGCGTGCTCATCGCCGAGGAGCCCTACAACCAGGACGAGATGGTGCTGATCATCGACATCGGCACCAACGGCGAGCTGCTCCTCGGCAACCGGAACAAGGTCTGCTCGACCTCCTGCGCCACGGGACCGGCCTTCGAGGGGGCGCAGATCAAGTTCGGCATGCGGGCCGCCCCGGGCGCGATCGAGACCGTCAACATCGACCCGGAGACGCGCGAGCCGCGCTACAAGGTCATCGGCAAGGCCGACTGGCACACGAACATCGAGAAGGTCAACGCCAAGGGCCTGTGCGGCTCGGGGATCATCGAGGTCGTCGCCGAGATGTTCAAGGCCGGGATCATCGACAAGTCCGGGCGCTTCGTGATGGACCTCGGCACCAACCGCGTGCGCAAGGACGTCGAGGGCAAGCCGGAGTACGTCCTGGCGTGGTCGGACGAGACCTCCATCGGCACGGACATCACGATTACGCAGGCCGACGTGCGCGCGCTCCAGCTGGCCAAGGGCGCGCTCTACACCGGCGCGAAGCTGATGATGCAGCGGCTCGGGATCAAGCAGCTCGACCGCGTCGTGCTCGCCGGCGCCTTCGGCAGCCACATCAACAAGGAGGCCTCCATGGTCCTCGGCATGTTCCCGGACTGCGACCTCGACAAGGTCTACGCGGTCGGCAACGCCGCCGGGGACGGCTCGCGCATGGCGCTGCTCAACCGCCACAAGCGCACCGAGGCCAACGAGCGCGCCCGGTGGGTGGAGTTCGTCGAGATCGCGACCGACCCGAAGTTCGAGAAGGAGTTCATGATGGCGATGCACATCCCGCACATGAAGGACCCCTTCCCGAACGTCAAGAAGCTCCTGGCCGGGACCAAGAGCAAGGTCGTGATCAAGGGCTGATCTGGGCGTATATTGGGGTGGTGCGGGAACGGCCGCGAAAGGAGAACCCATGAAGAGGATCGTCGCTCTCCTGTCGTGTTGTGCGGTGCTCGGGGCATGGCTCGCCCCCGGCGCCGCCGCTGCGGAGAAGCTCCGGCTGGGCTATCTGCGCAGCGACCTGCACCACCTCGCCGCCTGGGTGGCGCTCGAGAAGGGCTACTTCAGGGACGAGGGGCTCGACGTCGAGGTCGCCGGCATCTTCAACGCCGGCGCCGAGGAGATGGGCGCCTTCGCGGCCAACTCGCTGGACGTCGGCTACCTCGGGATGGCCCCGAGCGTCACGGGGGTCGCGAACAAGGCGGCCAGCGTCAAGGCCGAGGCGCTGGCCAACGCCGAGGGATCCGCGATCGTCGTCAGGGCCGGCTCCCCCGCGCGCTCCCTCAAGGACCTCGAGGGCAAGACCATCGCCATACCGGGCTTCGCCAGCGTCCAGGACTTCCTCCTCCACCGCGCCCTGGAGAGCGCGAAGATGGCGCCGGGCGCGGTGAAGATCATCGTCATCAAGCCGCCGGAGATGATCGGGGCGCTCGAGACGGGCCAGATCGACGCCTTCATCGCCTGGGAGCCCCACGCGACCAAGGCCGTGACCAAGGGCGTGGGCCGCGTCCTGCTGCGCTCGGCCGACATCTGGCCGAACCACCCGTGCTGCGTCGTGGCCTTCCAGGGCGACGTCGCGCGGCAGCGCCCTGCCGTGGTCCAGGCGTTCCTCAGGGCGCACGCGCGCGCGACCGCGTTCATCCTCGCCAACCCGGCGCAAGCGGTCGCCGTCGGCGTGAAGTACAGCGGCATGGACGAGACGACAGTCCGCGCCGCCCTCGGGAACATCATCTACCGCACCGAGCTCGAGCGCGCGCCGATCCTCGAGTACGCGTCCTACCTGGCGCGCCTCGGGTACATCAAGGAGACCGATCCGGACGCGCTGCTGCGCGAGTACCTCGATCCGGCGGGGTCCCTCAAGGGACAGCGTCCCTGACCCGCACGCCCGCCGGAGGCCTTCCGTGAGCGCTGGCGCGCGCGACAACCGACGACTCCTGCAGCTGCTGCCCGTTATCGCCGTCGCGGCGCTCTGGGAGGGGCTCGGCGCCGCCGGGATCATCCCCGCCAACCGCCTGCCGCCGCCCTCGAGCGTCCTCGCCGGCGTCGCCGAGCTGCTCTCCCGCGGCCTGCCGCCCGGCGCCGGCCTGCTCGGCCACTGCGCCGCCAGCCTGCGCCGCGTCGCCGGGGGCGTCGGCGTCGCCCTCGTCCTGGCCATCCCGCTCGGGCTTCTCGCCGGCCGCTCCGCGCGGCTGCGCGCGCTCATCCAGCCTTTCGTCGAGCTGGTCCGCCCGGTCCCGCCGCTGGCCTGGGTGCCGCTGGCCATTCTCTGGTTCGGCATCGGCGATCTCTCGGCGGTCTTCATCATCTTCCTGGGGGCCTTCTTCCCGATCCTGCTCAACACCGTCTCCGGGGTGCTGTCGATCGAGCGCGGGCTGCTCGAGGCGGCGATCCTCCTCGGGGCCACCCGGCGCGACCTCTTCCTGAAGGTCCTCGCGCCCGGGGCGACGCCCGCGATCATGACGGGCGTGCGCATCGCGCTGGGGGTCGGCTGGATGACGCTCGTCGCGGCCGAGTTCACGGGCGTCAAGAGCGGGTACGGGCTCGGGTACCTCATCATGACGGCGCGCGACATCCAGCGCGCGGACCTCATCGTCGCCGGCATGCTCGTCATCGGCCTCGTCGGCTTCGCGATGGATGCGCTGATCCGCGTCCTCGAGCGGCGCCTGCTGCAGTGGCGGTGAGCATGGATCTTCGCGTCGAGGGGATCGAGAAGGGCTTCGCCGGCGTCGGCAACGGCGGGCGGCGCCAGGTCCTCGGCGGGGTCTCGTTCACCGCGGCCGCCGGCTCCATCGTCAGCGTGCTCGGGCCCAGCGGCTGCGGCAAGACCACCCTGCTGCGCATCATCGCGGGCCTGGAGACCCCCGACCGCGGGCGCGTGGTGGTCGGCGAGCGGACGGTCGGCGGCCCGCTGCGGGAGATCGGCTACATCACCCAGGAGGCCACCCTGCTGCCCTGGCGCACCGTGCTCCACAACGTCGAGCTCGGGCTCGAGATCGCCGGCGTCACGCCGGAGGAGCGACGGCAGACCGCGCGGCGTCACCTGGACCTCGTGGAGCTGGCCGGCTTCGACGACTACTTCCCCAAGCAGATCTCGGGCGGGATGAAACAGAAGGCGGCGCTGGCGCGCGCCCTCGCGGTCGGGCCGCGCGTGCTGCTGCTGGACGAACCGTTCGCCGCCCTCGATGCCCAGACCCGCAACTCGCTCCAGGAGGTGCTCCTGCACGTGCAGGCGCAGACGCGCACGACGATGGTCTTCGTGACGCACAACGTCGACGAGGCCGTCTTCCTGGGCGACGCCGTGGTCTGCCTGACGGCGCACCCGGCGCAGGTGGGGAAGTCGGTCGCCGTCGAGGCGCCCCACCCGCGCGACCGGACGGGCACCGAGCTCAACGCGCTGCGCAAGGAGCTGCTGGGCTTCCTCGCCGAGGAGCGGCTGCGGGCGCGCCCAGGCGGGCCGAGTCAGCCCTGAGCGTCGGGAGGCCCTTGCGCGCCCTGGCGGCGTTGCGCGGAGGGCTGCTTGTGCGGCGGGCACCAGCCCGCCTCCGCGCGCCCATCCTTGCTGCCTTGCCAGGACCCGCAATGACGCTCCCGCCGCGGCAGGGCAGCTGAGGCGGCACGAAGTCACGACACACGAATCGATCGGCAGAAACGGCCTGCGGGTCACTGGCGCTGCTGCTCATTGTTAGAATGGCGCGGAGAAGGGAGGGCGGGGATGACGAAAGTGACGGTGAACTCGGGCGCGTGCGGCTTCACGTCGGTGATCCGCGCCACGAAGGGCCCGGAACGCACGGTCGACATCACGATCGAGAGCGGCTGCGCGATGGTCCAGAAGCTGGCAGCGGAGGTCACGCGCCTGGCGCGGCGCGACGCCCTGACGGGAATCCTGCAGAACCCGGTCTACCTCGCCGCGGCGCGGCACCTCAAGCACGCGGCCTGCCCGGTGCCGGCGGCGGTGCTCAAGGCGCTGGAGGTGGAGGCGGGGATGAACGTGAGGAAGGATGCGGCGATCACCTTCGAGAAGGACGGGTGAGATCGCAGGCCCTGTGACAGCGCCCAGGGGCGGGACGGCGCCGTGATCAGTGCCGGGCCCCGACCCGGGGGCGCCTGTTCACTTCCGTCTCGCCCTGTTGCCCTCAGCACGTGGACTCCCTCAGCAGCCCGCTCGACTGTCAATGCGCCGGCCACACTCAGCCGCCACAGCAGGCGGCCGGCGCATTATGACCGTTCACAGGCGCCCCCGGGCCGGAGCCCTCAGGGCAAGACCGTACCGAAACAGCGTACCCGCTAAGCTCGGTATGGCCAGCAGGGGCGCACGATCACGGTCTTCAGCAGCCCGCGGGCCGGAGCCCCGAAGACGAGGTTGGAATGGGCCAGAGCGGGGGCGGGGCGCTGTCGGGCGCGCGCATTGTGGAGCGCGGACGCTGCTCGGGGGGTGACAGCAGCGAAGCTGCGCCAGAGGGGGGCGAAGCCACCCTATGGAAGCGCCCGCTGGGTGCCCAGCAGACATGCCGCGTTTCGGGCGCTGCGCCAGTGGCCGGACGAGCTGCGGTCGAGCGCGCAACTCAGCGCACGCCCGACAGCGCCCCGCCCCCGCGGGCACGTGAACGATTGGCGAGACGGAAGTGAACAGGCGCCCCCGGGCCGGGGCCCGGCACTGGAATGGCGAGCGACGTGTACGGGGCGCCAACGGCGCAGGTCGTGTGACATACTGACGATGGTGGATCGGGATGAGCGACCATGGGGTGGCTGATCGTCGTCGCGACGTACCTCGCCGTCGCCGCGCTCTACCTGCGGCTGGCGGCGCACGCCCTGCGGTGGGCGGAAGCCGCGTGGCGCGCGCCGGCCGCACCGCGACGCGGCGCGGCGAGCACGCTCCGTGCCGCCGCCGGCGCGGCGCTGGACATCGCGCTCCTGCGCCGCCTCTTCCTGGTCAACCCCGCCCTCTGGCTGGGCGAATGGGTCTTCCATGTCTCCCTGCTCCTCGTCCTCACGCGGCACCTGCGCTACTTCCTCGAACCGGTGCCCGCCTGGGTCGCCGGAACCCAGACCCTGGGCTGGATGGCGGGCTTCGTCCTCCCGGCCGCGCTCCTCTACGTCCTCGCGTGGCGGCTGATCCCGGGGCGCGAACCGTTCTCCTCGCGGGCGAACCTGCTCGTCCTGCTCGACCTCCTCGGGCTGGCTGCCACCGGCCTGCTCCTGGCAACGCGTCACCGCGTGGACCTCGTGCAGGTGAAGGCTTACGCGCTTGGGATCGTGACGTTCCGGCCCGCACCGCCCCCCGCGGACTGGCTGCTCGCCACGCACCTGGCCCTGGTGCTCGCGCTGGCGCTCTACGTTCCGAGCCACGTGCTCACGGCGCCGTTGACGCTGCTGGACGCCCGCCGGCGCGACCGCGAGCGGGAGGGGATTCTCCATGACTGAGCGGCGCCTCGGCGCCGGGCTCTCGCCCGCGCAGCTCATCGAGATCGACGCCTGCACGCAGTGCGGCGAGTGTCTCAAGCGCTGCCCGGTGCAGGACGTGACCGGGAACCCCTCGATCTCGCCGCCGGAGAAGATCCGCATGTTCCGCGAGTTCCTGCGCGCCAGCGGCGGGCTCAAGGCGCGGCTGTTCGGGCCGGGAGCCATGGACCCGCGCCTGCTGCAGGACTTCGTCCGCGCCGTCTACGAGTGCACCACCTGCGGCGCCTGCGGCCAGGCCTGCCCCGTGGGCATCTTCACCCAGCGGCTCTGGCCCATGCTGCGCGCCGAGATGGTCGCCAGCGGCCTCGGGCCGATCGGGCCGCAGACGGAGCTGCCGGGCGCCATCGCCCGGACCGGCAACCCGTACGACAAGCCGGCGGCCGAGCGCTTCGCGCCCTGGTTCCCGCCGCACGTGCGCGTCGCGGAGCGCGCGGAGATCGGCTACTACGCCGGCTGCACCGGCTCCTACGAGGCGCAGCCGATGGTTCGCGGGGATGCGCTGGTGCTCGGCGCGATCGGCGAGCCGTTCACGATGCTCCCCGCCGAGGAGGAGGTCTGCTGCGGCTTCCCGCTGTTCATCACCGGCCAGTTCGGGCCGCTCGCCGACCTCGTGCGCCGCCTCGTGGAAGGCTACCGCGCCCGCGGCGTGAAGACCCTCGTCTGCTCCTGTCCCTGCTGCGTGAACATCATGGCGCGCGATTGGCCCGCGCTCTACGGTGCGGAACTGCCCTTCCGGATCCGGCACATCACGCAGTTCGCAGTCGAAGCCCTGCGGGCCGGGAAGCTGCGCGTCCCCCGGCGCCTCGAGGAACGGGTGATCTACCACGACCCGTGCTACCTCAGCCGGGGTGTCGGCGTGATCGAGGAGCCGCGGGAGGTGCTGCGCGCGATCCCCGGCCTCGAACTGGTGGAGTTCGAGCGCCACGGCCTGGAGTCGCGCTGCTGCGGCTCGGGCGGGGCGGCGCGGAAGGTCTTCCACGAGAACGCGATCGCGATGGGCCGGCTCACGATCGACGAAGCGGTGGCGAAGCGCGCCGATCGGCTGATCCTCGCCTGTCCGGCCTGCCACGCGAAGGTCAACGAGGCGATGCGCGGCTACGAGCGCCAGGTGAAGATCTCGGACATCATGGAGCTGCTGGCGTCGCTGCTTTGAGGGGGAGGCCTGCTACAGGCGCCCCGTCCTCCGGTACTCCTCGACGTAGAGCTTCACCGCCCGCAGCAGCAGCCAGTCAACCGTGACCTGGTTGTCGGCGGCGACGCGGATCAACTCGTCGATCAGCGCCTGATCGATGCCAGGCTGAGCGCGGTCCGCCGCGGACGGCGCCGTGAGGACCGGGGCGCCCTCGTCCGCCGACGCAACCGGCGGGACCGGCGCGGACGTCTCGCTTGGCGGCGCGCAGACCCCGCCGCGCCGCTCGTGCTCCGCCCTCAGCAGCGACATGAGCCCCGCGATGTCCGCCTGCATCGTCGCGGCCAGCACCTCGGGCGGCAGGGCTGCGGCCGGCGCGCCTGTGGCGTCGGCACCGGGCGCATCGAGAAAGCCCGGGACCTCCGGCGGTCCATCCGCCGGCGCGCCCGCCGTCCCGGCGAGTGCGGCCATCCCCTCGACGCCGGGCATCCCCGCCGGCCCCGCAGCCCCCGGCGGCATCATCCCGCTCATACCCAGCATCATCATGGCGAGCGTGCGGGCGTGCTCGCCCTCCGGGATCTCGTGCTGCAGGACCTCGTCGAGCCGCCCCTCGGCGGCGGCCTGGGCCAGCCGGTCGGCGGTCAGGTCCGCCCCGCCCTGCTCCTGCCCTGGGATCTGCCTTCCGAACCGCGAGCGCGGCGGGTTCGGCAGCGGACGATCGTGCTCAGCCATCGCATCTCCTCCCGGCGGCTTTCTCCAGCCTCGTGCGCACCATGATGCCACGCCATCGCAACCCCGGCCAGCCGCAGCCGGGCTAGGGCGCCGTCGCCGCGATCGCGCCCGCGACGTCCCTGCCGACGTCCCCCGTGAGTTGCGCGAGGCCCTTCGAGGCGGCCGCCAGGTAGTCCTCCACTCCATCACCGCCCACCGGCATCGCGACGCGGCGCACCCAGAACCCCAGCAGCCGGGACTGCGCCCCCACCAGCGAGACCTCGACCTCGATGACCGCCGAGCGCGCCGCGCGGTCCCACCAGAGGCCCCGCACGGTGCCGCAGAGGCGATAGTCGGCGTCGATGGGCGCCGGCGCGACGAAGACGGCCCCGAACAGGTCCAGGCGCCCGAGCGCCTCCCGCAACCGTGCAGCCACCATGTCCCCGGGCGGCGCCGCCCAGCGGTGATACGCGGCGAACGCCCAGCGCGACGCCGCCTCCCGCGTCGCGACGCGGTCGCTGTCGAACGGCGCCACGCCGGCGAACCTCGCGACCTCGATCGTCGGCCCCCCCGCGCGCAACCCCCCGCTCGGCAAGGCCGGCTCGAACGCAAACCACACCGTGGGACGCGTTTCCTGTGACAGGCCGGCGCAGCCCGCGAGCAGCGCGGCGGCGGCCAACGCCACGATCCGTTCCTTCATCGGAAGTCCTCCTTCGGCGGCTTGCCGAGCAATTTCGCCGGATTGGCCTCGATCGACGTTGCCAGGCTCTCGAGCCGGCCGGCCGCCCTGTCGAGCCGGGACACCGCCTCCCCCAGCGAACGATTGAGGTCCGTCGCCAGCCGCTCCCAACGCTCCGCCGTCCTCGTCGCAGCCGCACCGGTATCTCCCACGCTCGCGGCCGCCGACTGCGCGGCCCCGCTGACGCCGGCCATCGCGTCCTCGATCTTGCGCTGCATGCTGTCGAGGCGCGCCCCGGCGTGCACCGCGGCGACCTCGGCCCTGATGTCCTCGGCGCCGCGTCGCAGGACCGCGGCGGCCGCCCGGGCGTCCTCGAGCGTCTGCGCGACCCGCGGGTCGCCGGCGACCGCCTCGACCGCGCGCGCGGCGCCCCCCACGCGCTCCGCGGCCCCGACGACGCCGTCGAGCGCGCGAGAGAGACGGGGGTCCTCGACAAGCGCGGCGGCCCGGCGGGTCAGGACCTCCAGCGAGTCCGCCGCCGCGGCCACCTTTGCCAGCGCCCGGTCGACCTCGGGCGCCTCGAAGCGCTGGCGGACGGCCGCGGCCGCGGCGCGGAATTCGGCGACGAGGCCGCCGACGTCGGTCCCGCGAAGGCTCTCCGCGATGCTGCCCAGCGCCTCCGTGAGACCGGAGAGGAACGAGGGCTGCGAGGGGATGTAGCGCTCCGGCGGCGCAAACGCGAGCTTCAGCGGGGCCGCGCCCGGCCGCGCGAAGTCGATGTCGATGACGCTCACGCCGGTGAGCCCCGAGGTCGTGACGCTCGCGCGCACCTGCTCCCCGGCGCGAAAATCCTGCTCGATGTCCATGCCCACCTCGACGAGCCTGCCGTCGGGGGCGATCCCGATCGCGGCGACGCGCCCGATCGGCACCCCCCGGAACTTCACCGCCGAGCCGACGTTCAGGCCGTGCACGCTCTCGTCGAAGTAGCTCACGTAGCGCAGGCGCCGCTCGAGGACGTGCGAGGCCCCGATCCAGACGAGCGCCGCGCAGAAGACCAGGAGCCCCCCGAGCAGGAAGGCCCCGACCTTGAGTTTGTCGGCCTCGGTGGCCATGCGTCCCTCCTAGACCGTCCGCTCGAAGAAGGCGCGGACCTTCGGGTTCGGGTGCCTGGCGCGCAGCTCGGCGGGCGGCCCCGCCGCGACGATGCCGCCGGCGCGCGCGTCGACCAGGATGCAGCGGCCGGCCACGGCGAAGGTGCTCGCCAGGTCGTGGGTGACCATCAGCACGGTGATGCCGAGGCCGCGGTTGAGCGTGAGAATCAGCCGGTCCAGGTCCGCCGCCGTCAGCGGGTCGAGGCCGGAGGTGGGCTCATCGAGCACGAGGATCTTCGGGTCCAGCGCCATGGCGCGCGCGATGCCCGCCCGCTTGCGCATCCCGCCGGAGATCTGCGCCGGCAGCAGGTCCGCCGCGTCCGCGAGGCCGACGGTGGCGAGGGTCACGCGCGCGAGCAGGGCCGCCGTCGACGCCGGCAGGTCGGTGCGCGCCCGGATCGGGACGAGGACGTTCTCGGCAAGCGTCAGCGAGTCGAAGAGCGCGCCGGACTGGAACGCCACGCCAATGTCGCCAAGGACCGCATCGCGCGCGTCCTCGCCGGCGCCGACCAGCTCCCGCCCGGCCACGCGGAGGCTGCCGCCGAGCGCGGGCAGCAGGCCGAGGAGCGTCCGCACGAGCGTCGTCTTGCCGGCGCCGCTCTCGCCGAGGATGGCGAAGACCTCGCCCGCTGCGACATCGAAGGTGACCTCGCCCAGCAGCGGGGAGCCGGCGTAGCCCACCGCCAGCTGCTGCGCCTCGATCGCCGCGATCGCCCCCATCCGCTCCCCCGTTCTAGAACGGCAGGTACGCCAGGATCACCGCGAACAGGGCGTCCGCCAGCACGATCAGGAAGATGCCGGCCACGACGGAACCGGTCGCGGCGCGCCCCACCTGCTCGGCGCCGCCGCGGACGCCGAGGCCCCGGTAGCAGCCGACGGCGCTCACCAGCAGGCCGAACGTCAGGGACTTGACGATGCCGATCATCAGGTGGCGCACGGTGAGGATGGAGCGCGTCTCGGCGAGGTACTGGGGGATCGTGAGGTCCAGCTGCAGCACGCCCACGACCAGGCCGCCGGTGATGCCCGTCAGGTCCGAGAGCATGGCCAGGCACGGCATGGCGAGCACGACGGCCATCACGCGCGGCACCGCCAGGTGCGACACCGGCTCGAGGCCCATGGTCACCAGGGCGTCCACCTGGTCGTCGACGGCCATCGAGCCGAGCTCCGCGGCGAAGCCGCTGCCGGAGCGCCCGGCGACCAGCACCGCCGTCATGATCGGCCCGAGCTCGCGCACCATCGCGAGGGCCACGCCGTCGGCGACGTAGATGTTGGCGCCGTACTGCCGCAGCTGCAGCGCCCCCAGGAAGGCCATGATGAGCCCCATCAGCGTCGAGATGAGCGCCACGATCGGCGCCGCGTCGACGCCCGAGGTCTCGATCAGGCGGAAGGTCTCCGCCCAGCGCAGGCGGCGGCGCGCCAGATCGCGCGCGAAGGCGAGTGCCAGCGCGCCGGTGAAGGCGATGAGCCCCCGCGCATCGGCGGCGACCGCAAGGATGCCGCCGCCGACCTGCGCCACCACGTTCTGCCGGCGGACGGGCGCCCGCCCGGGCGCACCGACCAGCGCCTCCCAGTCGACCAGCGAGAGGATGCCGGCGGCGGTTCCCGCCCCCGTGATCTCGAGCCTGCCTCCGGATGGCCGCAGCGCGCGGTCGACCTCCAGGAGCACGGCCGCCCCCGCGCCGTCGAGGTACGCCACGGACGAGAGGTCCACGGACGCCGGCCGCGGCGCGCCCGCGAACCCCGACAGCAGGGCGCCGCGGGCGGTGGCCGCCGTCCGGTGCGAGAGGACGCCGGAGACGACGGCCCTCGTGCCGGCCGCCCCCCGCTCCCACGAAACAAGAAATCCGCTCTCTTCCACCGACAGGCACCACCATCCAGGGTTGTCCACGCGGAGTCAGCAGAGCCACCGCGGCCGATCAAGCGCATTTCCCGCGGCGCGCCGCGCTTGCCGCCGCGGTCCGCCGGGGCTTACAACGCAATATATATCGCCCCGGGAGCGGCCGCCGCGGGGCCCCTTGACATGTCCATATCTTGTGATTACAGTTCGCCCGTCCACAACATATGGTAGGGGGCAGGGGCCCCTCACGATATCGGATTCGGGTAGCGAAGAGCGGTCTTCGAAGGAGAGTCACGCAATGTCGACGCAGGCAGCCAGTGCAGTGGTCCCGTCTCTCACCAGCAACGCCCTCACGGTGCTCAAGAAGCGCTACCTGAAGAAGAGCCCCCAGGGCGAGCCCCTGGAGAGCCCGGCCGACATGTTCCGCCGGGTGGCACGCGTCATCGCGGGCGCCGAGACGCTCTTCAACCCGGCCGCAGATGCCGAGGCCCTGGCGGAGACCTTCTACGCCCTGATGACGAACCTCGAGTTCCTCCCCAACTCGCCGACGCTGATGAACGCCGGCCGCGAGCTCGGCCAGCTCTCGGCGTGCTTCGTGCTGCCGGTCGGCGACTCGATCGAGGACATCTTCGACGCGGTGAAGTTCACGGCGCTGATTCACAAATCAGGGGGCGGTACTGGCTTCTCCTTCTCGCGGCTGCGGCCGGCCAACGACGTCGTGATGAGCACCACCGGCATCTCCAGCGGCCCGATCTCGTTCATGCGCGTCTTCGACCTCGCGACCGAGACCATCAAGCAGGGCGGCACGCGGCGCGGCGCGAACATGGGCATCCTGCGCGTCGACCACCCGGACATCATGAACTTCATCCGCAGCAAGTCCGACCTCAAGTGCTTCAACAACTTCAACATCTCGGTGGGGCTGACCGAGGCCTTCATGCAGGCGGTCGCCGCCGACGGCGAGTACGACCTGGTCAACCCGCGCAGCCGGGAGATCGCCGGGCGGCTCAAGGCGCGCGAGGTCTTCGCGAGCATCGTGCACCACGCCTGGGCGACCGGCGAGCCGGGGATCGTCTTCCTCGACCGCCTCAACCGCGACAACCCGACGCCGCAGGTCGGCGAGATCGAGAGCACGAACCCGTGCGTCACGGCGGAGACCTTCGTGCAGACGGCGGAGGGGCCGCGGCAGGTGCGGCAGCTGATCGGGCGGCCGTTCACGGCGCTGGTGAACGGCGCCGCGTTCGCCTCCGGGCCGCAGGGCTTCTTCGCGACCGGCACGAAGCCGGTCTTCCGGCTGCGCACCCGCGAGGGGCACTCGCTGCGGCTGACCGGCGATCATCCGGTGCGCCGCGCCGCGAGCGTGACGCGCGCCCGCGTCCTCGAGGAGTGGGTGCCGGCGGCGCAGCTCGAGCCCGGCGACCGCATCGTGCTGCACCGCCACGAGAGCCTCTGCTGGCCGGGGAAATACGGCGAGGCCGAGGGGTACCTGCTCGGCCTGCTGGTCGGCGACGGCACGCTCAAGGCCGACAAGGCGGTCCTCTCCGTGTGGCCGATGCGCAGCGCCGTCAACGGCGACACGACGGCCGACGGCATCGCCGGGGTGATGCGCGCGGCCGCGGGGTACGCCGAGGCGCTGCCCCACCGCAGCGACTTCGCCGGCTGGACCGAGGTCGCTGGGCGCGGCGAGCACCGGCTGGCGCTCGGCCACGTGAAGCGCGTCGGGGAGGACCTGGGCCTGGTCCCGGGCGCCAAGGCGATCACGCCGGCGCTCGAGCAGTGCTCCTCGGACTTCTGCCGCGCCTTCCTGCGCGGGCTCTTCGACGCCGACGGCTCGGTGCAGGGCTCGACGGCCAAGGGTGTGAGCGTCCGTCTCGCCCAGAGCGACCTCGCCACGCTCGAGGCCGCGCAGCGCATGCTGCTGCGCCTCGGGATCGCGAGCACGATCTACCGCGACCGGCGGCCCGCAGGGACCTCGGTGCTGCCGGACGGTCGCGGCGGGAGCGCCGCCTGCGCTGTCCGCGCGCAGCACGAATTGGTCGTCGCGCGCGAGAATCTCGCGGTCTTCGCCGAGCGCGTCGGCTTCCACGACACGGCGAAGGCGGCGCGACTGACCGCGGCGCTCGGCAGCTACCGCCGCACCCCCAACCGCGAGCGCTTCCTCGCGACGGTCGAAGCCCTGGAGGCGGACGGCACGGAGACCGTCTACGACGTGCAGGTCCCGGGTGCGAACGCCTTCGACGCCAACGGCCTGTTCGTCCACAACTGCGGCGAGCAGCCGCTGCTCCCGTACGAGTCCTGCAACCTCGGCTCGATCAACCTCGGGCGGATGGTGCGCGACGGCCGGGTCGACTGGGCGCGCCTCGCGGAGGTCACGCGCCTCGCCGTGCGCTTCCTCGACAACGTCATCGAGGTCAACAACTACCCGCTGGACAAGATCCAGGAGATGACGCACGCCAACCGCAAGATCGGCCTCGGCGTCATGGGCTGGGCGGACATGCTGATCGCCCTCGGCGTCCCCTACGACTCGCCCGAGGCGGTGGCCCTGGCCGAGCAGGTGATGCGCGCGGTGCGCGAGGAGGGGCACGCGGCCTCGCGGGGGCTGGCGCGCGAGCGCGGCGCGTTCCCGAACTTCAGGGGCTCGATCTTCGACCGTCCCGGCGCCGAACCGATGCGCAACGCGACGATCACGACGATCGCGCCGACGGGCACGATCTCGATCATCGCCAACAGCTCCTCGGGCATCGAGCCGCTGTTTGCGGTCTCGTACGTGCGCACCGTGCTCGACAAGAACCGGCTGATCGAGGTCAACCCCGCCTTCGAGTGCATCGCCCGCGAGCGCGGCTTCTACAGCGTGGAGCTGATGGAGCGCATCGCCGAGGCCGGCACCGTCCGCGGCATGGAAGGCGTGCCCGAGGACGTGCAGCGGGTCTTCGCGACGGCGCACGACATCACCCCCGAGGTGCACGTGCGCATGCAGGCCGCGTTCCAGAAGCACACGGACAACGCGGTCAGCAAGACCGTGAACTTCTCCACCGAGGCCACCGAGGCCGACGTCGAGAAGGTCTTCCGGCTGGCGTACGAGCTGGACTGCAAGGGCGTCACGATCTACCGCGACGGCTCGCGCGAGGACCAGGTGCTCTCGACCGCGAAGAAGCACGAGGCGCCGCCGCTGCCCGGCATGACCGCGCCGGGCGCCGCGCCGGAGGCGCCGCGCGCGCCGGTGATCCGCCGCCGTCCCAAGGCGCTGCGCGGCTCGACCTACCAGATGGACACCGGCTGCGGGCCGCTGTACGTGACGATCAACGAGGACGACGAGGGCATCTTCGAGCTGTTCACCACCATGGGCAAGGCCGGCGGCTGCGCCTCCAGCCAGTGCGAGGCCATCGGCCGCATGGTCTCGCTCGCCTGGCGCAGCGGCGTCGAGGCCGCGCCCGTCATCAAGCAGCTCGTCGGCATCTCCTGCCACCAGCCGGCCGGCTTCGGCGTCGAGAAGGTCCTCTCCTGCGCCGACGCGGTCGCCAAGGCGATCGAGCGGCATCTCTGCGAGGACGGCGGCACCGCCAACCGCAAGCGCGCGCTGGACCGCGGCGCCTGCCCGGACTGCGGCGGCACCGTCGAGCACCTCGAGGGCTGCGTCGTCTGCCGCGGCTGCGGGTATTCGGAGTGCGCGTAGGCGGGGCCCCCCAGCGAGCCAAGACGATGGCTAAGAAGAAGTCGACCACTGACAACGCGGCTCCCGAGGTTGAGACACCTTCAGGCGAACAACCCACCAACCCCAGAGGATCCGACTCCCAGAGCCCCCCCAAGGCTCCATTCTATGAGCTCTTCGCGCTCAGTCCGGAGAATGCCACCCAGCAGGTCATCAAGGATGTCGCCAGTAGGCAGATCGTCTCAATTCTTGAAGAGTCGCCAATATCAGCCGGCTACAACGTCCTGTTTCTGTACGACGAGAACTCAATTACTCGAGGCGACTCGAACAGAATCTACGAGTCACTTTCGAAAGCAGACGCCGAGAAGCCGATCTTGTTGATCATTAGTTCCCCCGGGGGAGAGATACCCGCCGCTTACTTCATCGCCAAGCTCTGCCGGGACGCAACAAAGCACGAACTTCATGTTTCCGTCCCGCGACAGGCCAAGTCTGCCGCGACGCTGATTTGTTGCGGGGCGGACAAGATCCACATGGGAAGCCTGAGTGAACTTGGCCCGATCGATCCGCAGATTCGCCGCATGCCTGCACTGGCGGTCAAGCACTCTGTCGAACACTTGGCGCAACTTGCTGCGCAGTACCCTGGTGCTAGAGACATGCTCAGCGACTACCTTACAAAGTCTCTTCCAATTGAGACGCTTGGCTACTACGAGCGAGCAGCTGAATCGGCTGTTCAATACGCTGAGCGGCTGCTGTCAGCGCGGATTGCTGTTCGATCTTCGAAGGAAGCCAACGCCGAAATTGCGAAGAGACTCGTCTACTTCTACAAGGATCACGGTTTCGCAATCGACGCGGCGGAAGCCACGACCATTTTTGGGGCAACTGTGATCCAGCGCAATACGGGCGAATACCTTCTCAGTAACCGACTCTATTCGTCTCTCGATCTGATGTCGTGGATCCTTCGAGATCGATTCAAGAAGGTCCTTAGCGTCGCCGGCAACTGCAGCGATGGGATATGGACCTACAGTGCGCAGACTGGGTGACGCCAGCCTTTGGGCTCATGCCGGCGGCTCGTGACTGTAGATGCCCCTGAAGAAGTCTGAACTCTACTCCTCCCTCTGGAGCAGCTGCGACAAGCTGCGCGGGGGAATGGACTCTTCGCAGTACAAGGACTACGTCCTCGTGCTGCTGTTCATGAAGTACGTCTCCGACAAGTGCGCCGGGCGGAAGAACGCGCTGATCGATGTCCCCAAGGGCGCCGGCTTTGCCGACATGGTGGCCCTCAAGGGCGATAATGAGATCGGCGACAAGGTCAACAAGATCATCGGCAGGCTCACCGAGGCCAACGACCTCAGGGGAGGTGCCGTCGCGGCATACTTGTTCGCGACGGCATCCGACACTCTTGAACATCCTCCTGCGTCTGTCCCGGTCCGAGGAGGCAGGACCTGGGTGCCGCGTCGCGTTGGCCGAGGAGATGACACATGAAGAACTATGTCCGGCTCATGCTCGGCAAGAAGAGCGTCCATGCCGCCGAGTGCTTCGCCGGCGGCTTCGTCGGCGTCGATTTTGGCATCGCCCAGGATCTGACAGGCAGGCTGCCCGAGGGTTTTCGCACCTTCAACCGGGAGTTCATCCCGATCTACCTTGCGACGCACCCGGACGTCACCTCCAAGATCGCCGCGGGCCTCTCGTGCGGCTTTCTCTGGACGGTTGCCAAGTGGATCAAGATCGGCGACGTCATCCTCTCCCCGGACGGCGGCGGCCGCTACCGCGTGGGAGAGGTGACGGGCAACTACGCTTATCAGCCCGGAGGCGTATTGCCGCACCGGCGCCCCGTCCGCTGGTCCGACACGTACATCGACCGCGCCGACATGAGCGAGTCCCTGCAGAAATCGACCGGCTCCATTGGCACCGTCTCCGATGTGACGCGATACCGCGAAGAGATTGAGAAGTTGATGGGCGGCATAGTGGTACACCCCGTCGGCCCTGACGCTGAGGTCATTGAGGACCCAGCGGCTTTCGCCATGGAGAAACACCTCGAGGACTTCCTGGTGCAGAACTGGGCCCAGACCGACCTCGGCAAGGAATACGACATCTTCGAGGAGGACGGCGAGCGAGTCGGTCAGCAGTATCCCTCCGACACAGGGCCGATCGACATCCTCGCCGTCAGCAAGGACAAGAAGCGGCTCCTGGTCGTGGAACTGAAGAAGGGCCGGGCCAGCGATGCAGTCGTGGGCCAGACGCTGCGCTACATGGGCTTCGTGCAGGAAGTGCTCGCCGAGAACGGGCAGCTCGTACAGGGGGCGATCATCGCGCTTGAAGACGATCAACGCATCCGCCGGGCGCTGGCCATGGCACCGAGCATCATCTTCTACCGCTATCAGATCAGCTTCAAGCTGCTGCGGGCATAGAGGGTCACTGAAGAATTTGGCTTGAACATTCCCATATTGGGGTTTATCGTACCCAATATGGGAATGGAGAAACGTACTTCGGAGAGCACTGCATCCTCCCCGTTGGGTCTCGGGGATGCGCTCTTCACCAAGGTACAGCAGCGCGTGCTGGGCGTGCTCTTCGGCAATCCGGCCCGGAGCTTCTTCGCCAACGAGATCATCGCTCTCGCTGAGTCCGGCGTCGGAGCGGTCCAGCGAGAACTTGCGCGGCTCGCCGCTGCGGGGCTGGTGACGGTCACGCGGGTCGGCAAGCAGAAGCACTACCAGGCCAATGCAACGTCTGCCGTCTTCAGCGAACTGCGCGGGCTCGTGCTCAAGACCTCCGGCCTCGCCGACGTCGTGAGGAGCGCCCTTGCGCCCTTGCGATCGCAGATCCGGTGTGCGTTCGTCTACGGCTCCGTGGCCACGGGCCAGGACACGGCCGCCAGCGACGTCGACCTGATGGTCGTGAGCGACAGCCTGACCCATTCCGATCTCTTCTCGACTCTCGAGGCAGCGTCGGCAAGACTTGGCAGGCGTGTCAATCCCACGGTTTACTCGCACCAGGAGATCGGAAGGCGCATCCAGGAAAGGAACGCCTTCGTCACGCGAGTGCTCCAGCAACCCAGAATCTGGTTGATCGGCAATGACAACGACCTCGCCACTTGAGAATCTGTGCGGGCCCGGGAAGCCGCTGCGGGCAGAACCGGCCGATGCACGGGAGTTCGAAGGTCTCAAGCGCTCGGGCCTCGCGCGACTTGCTGACGCCGGGAATCCCTCGAATTCGCTGGAGAGCAGATTTGACCTCGCGTATAACGCCGCGCACGCGCTCTGTCTCGCAGCGCTGCGTCGGCTCGGATATCGACCGCCCAACCGCTACGCGGTCTTTCTGGTGCTTCCGCACACCCTCGGCCTCGGGCCCGAGGTATGGCGCGTGCTCGCCAAGTGTCATGACATCCGCAACCGCGCCGAATACGAAGGGGACCTGGAGGTCAGCGAGCGCATTGTCGCCGATCTGATCGTCGCCTGCCGCGCAGTCTCCACGGCCCTTGGCAATATGTCCCCACCGACCTGACCAATGCCCTCCCTGCACGCTCCTGCGCTCCAGGCCCTCGGCCTCTCCCCGCGCTGGGAGGCGCTGTTTGCGCCGCACGCCCGCGACGGCGTCGTGCTGGCGCGCGTGGTGCGCGGCGACCGGGGGAGCGCGCTCATCGCCTTTGAACGCGGCATCGCGCGCGCCAAGCCGGCAACGCGTTTGCTCAAGCAGGCCGGGGGGGCGGCCGATCTGCCCGCCGTCGGCGACTGGGTCGCGGCGCTGGCGCGCGAGGACCTCGACGTCCCCCTCATCGAGGCGGTGCTCGAGCGCGCAAGCGCCATCACCCGCGGCGACGCGGGACGGGGTTCGGACCTGCAGGTGCTCGCGGCGAACGTCGACACCGTCTTCGTCGTGCACCCGATCGCGGACGGGCCGAACCTGCGGCGGCTCGAGCGCGAGCTGTCGCTGGCCTGGGTCTCGGGCGCCGTGCCGGTCGTCGTGCTCACGAAGGCCGACCTCGCGGCGGATCCGGCAGGGGCGCGCATCGCAGTCGAGGCGGCCGCCCCTGGCGCGGACGTCCTGCTCGTCAACGCGCTGGCCGGCGACGGCGTCGAGCCGCTCTTCGGGTATCTCGCCCCCAACCGCACGGCAGTCCTCATCGGCCCCTCGGGCGCCGGCAAGTCCACGCTCATCAACGCGCTGCTCGGCGAGGAGCGCCAGGCAACGCGCAGCGTGAGCGTGCACGACGGCCGGGGGCGGCACACGACGGTGGCGCGCGAACTGGTCCAGGTGCCGCGCGGCGGCGTGCTCATCGACACCCCGGGGCTGCGCGCCGTCGGGCTGACCGGCTCCGAGGAGGGGATCGCCTCGGCCTTCCCGGAGATCGACGAGGCGGCCGCCTCCTGCCGCTACCGCGACTGCACGCACCGCGACGAGCCGGGCTGCGCCGTCGCGGCAGCCGTGGCCGCCGGGACACTGCCCGCCGAGCGCCTCGCCAGCTACCACAAGCTGCGGCGCGAGGCGCAGGTCGTGGCGGCGAAGACCGACGCCCGGGCCCGTGCCGAGGAGGAACGCAAGTGGAAGATCATCCACAAGGCGGCGCGGGAGTTCTACAAGCGCGGAGGCCGCGGGTGACGCGGGCGGCCGCGCCGCGCAGGACGCTGCTGAGCTGGAGCAGCGGGAAGGACGCCGCCTGGGCGCTGCACGTGCTCCGCGACGACCCGGCGATCGAGGTTGCGGGACTCTTCACCGTCGTGAACGAGCGGCACGGGCGCGCGGCGATGCACGCCACGCGGGTGGAGCTGCTCGAGCGGCAGGCCGGCGCCGTCGGCCTCCCGCTGCGGACGATCCCCATCCCGGACCCCTGCACCGACGAGCAGTACCGGGCGGCGATGGGCGGCTTCGTGGCAACCTGCGTCGCCGAGGGGGTCGCCTGCATGGCGTTCGGCGACCTCTTCCTGCAGGACGTGCGCACCTACCGCGAGACGCAGCTCGCGGGCACCGGGATCGAGCCGATCTTCCCGCTCTGGGGGATTCCCACGGCCGAGCTGGCGCAGCGCATGCTCGACGCGGGGCTCGCGGCCTACGTGAGCTGCGTCGACCTCGCGAAGCTTCCCGCGGACTTCGCCGGGAGAAGGTGGTCGCGCGAGCTGCTCTCCGCGCTGCCGCCGGGGTGCGACCCCTGCGGCGAGAACGGCGAGCTGCACACGGTGGTCGTAGACGGACCGATGTTCCGGCACGCCGTGCCGGTCGCGATCGGCGAGCGCCTGGAACGCGCCGGCTTCGCCTTCGCCGACATCGTCCCCGCGAGCTAGCCCTTTTCCAGCGCCTCCCGCACGCGATCCGCCACTTCACGGCTCACGGGATCGTCGGTCACCAGCTCGATCTGCTCGGGCCCGGTCGCCCCGAGGCCGAGCTGCGCGGCGCGCGCGATCTGCTCCTGCCCGAAGACGCGCCCCGCGGAGATCGTCCGGTTGCCGCCGTGCAGCCGCAGCAGCGCCACGCCCACCGCGTCGATGGCGACGCGGTCCGCGCCGAGGAGCAGCACCCCCGGCTTCACGAGCGTCCCGCGGTCCGGGCCGCCGTCGCTGAAGCCCTCCAGCCCGTCGAGGACGACGAGGGCCGGCCGGTAGAGCTGGTTGATCTCCGCGATCATGAGGCGCTGGTGCCGCGAGCCGTGCAGCTCGTGCATGTAGTCGTAGCCGTCGCGCGGCGACTCCTTGGCGACCATGCCGACGGAGTTCTTGAGCGAGAGCGTGAAGTGGCCGCCGAAGCGGTGCGTCTTGAGGCAACAGGTCTGGGCGATCAGGTCCGCGTCGCGAAACAGCCGCGGGAAGAGCACCCCGCGCTTCCAGTGGCCGCCGGTGAGCGGCTCCTCGACCCAGCCCGCCGCCGGCGTCTCGTCCAGGACGGCGACCTCGCAACCCGTCTCCTTCGCCAGGGCAGACACACCCAGGTGCTCGAGGACCCGGCGGGTGTCCCCCATGCCGCTGCGCTCGGCGATCGTCACCGACGCGGCCCCGGCAGCCTGGAAGGCGGCAATCAGCGCACGCAGCGTGTCCAGGTGCGTCGACGCGGGATACGGGTCGGCGCTGTTGAAGTTGGCCTTGACGGCGATACGCCGGCCGCGCGCGGCGGGCGCACCGAGGGCCGCCAGACCGCGCCGGATCCCGGCGGCGCGATCGTCGGTGCGGACGAGGAAGACGGGCGAGGCGCCCATCCGAACGCCCCTACTTCTTCTTCTCGATGGTCTCCCGGGCCCAGGAGAGCGCGGCCGACACCGCCGGGAAACCGATCGTGCTCACCACGAGCACGAGGGCGTGGTAGATCTCCTCCGGCTTGGCGCCGGCGTCGAGCGCGCGCCGCACGTGCGAGTGCACCGCCCCCTCCGAGCGCGTGGCCGCGGCGGCCGCCAGCTGCACGAGGTGCGCGTGCTTCTTCTTCAGCGGGCCCGCGGCGAGGACCTCCTCGCCCAGCTTCTGGTGCGCCTTCATGACCTTGCCGAACCGCGCCGTGATCCAGCGATAGTTCTTCGGGTAATTCGCCATCGTGCGCCTCCTTGGATTCCGGGGAAATTGCCCGGGATCATCGTCGCAGCCGGCCGGCGCGCCGTCAAGCGGGCGAACGCCCCTGCCCGCCGCCAGACCCGCCCGGACCGCGGCTTCCCGTCACCGGGCTTCCATGGTAAGGATGGTCCATGCCTGCGGACGATTTCCTCGTGCGCGAGGTGCCGCGCTTCGGCCGGCCCCTCTTCCGGCTCGGGCTCTCCGGGTCGTTCAAGCTGGACGAGCACGGCTGCCGCGAGGCGCTCGAGCGCATGCAGTACGTCTTCTGGGCGCCGCTGATGAAGGGGCTCACGCCCGCGCTGCGCGATGCCCTGGCGCGCGACCGCCAGCGCTACGTCGTCGCCACCGGCCCCATGTTCGGCTTCTTCCCGGGGTCCCTGCGAAAGGCCGTGGAGCACGCGCGGCGCACCCTCGGGACCGACGTCATCGACGTCTTTCAGCTCTTCTGGCTCGGGAAGATGTCGGCGTTCACCGGCGCGGTCCAGCGCGAGATGGCCGCGCTGCGCGACGCCGGAACGGTGCGCTGGCTCTGTGTCTCCATCCACGACCGGCCGCGCGCCGGGCGCCTGGCGGCCGACTCCATCCTCGACGCCCTGATGATCCGCTACAACGCGGCGCACCCGGGCGCGGAGCGGGACATCTTCCCGCACCTGGCCGCGCGCCGGCCCGCGGTCATCGCGTACACGGCGACCGCCTGGCGCAAGCTGCTGGCCGCGCCGAAGGGGTGGGCCGGCCGCGTGCCGACGGCGGGCGACTGCTACCGCTTCTGCCTCTCCTCGCCGCACGTCGACGTCGTGCTCACCGGCCCGCGCACGATCGGGCAGCTGCGCGAGAACCTCGCGGCGCTCGAGCGCGGGCCGCTGCTGCCCGAGGAGGACGCCTGGATACGCGAGATCGGCCGGGCGGTGCACGGCTGACGCGCCCCGGCTTCGGCGTCACTCCGGGACGCCGAGGATGAGACGGCCCGGCTCCGCGCCGACCCGGAAGATCCTCTCGGGCAGCCGCGTGTAGGCGCCGCCTGCGGTCAGGAGCACCAGGCCGATGCGGTGGTCGCCGAGACCGAAATCGCGCAGCGGGACCTCCCGTTCGAAGCGCAGCGGCCCCTCGTCGTCGCGGCCGCTGCGCGTCAGGCCCGCCCGCCACGGACCGACCGTGGCCGGATAGGGGCGCCCGTCGATCGCGATCCACGCCCCTTCGATCCTCCGGCCGCCGATCGCGTTCGCCGCCCAGGCAGTGAAGCGCACGATCGACGGGTTTCGCGGGTCGGTGAAGACGGGCCGCTGAAACGCGTGGTGGACGTCGCCGGGGAGCTCCCGGCGGCCGTGCAGGGGTGCGTCCCCACGCGGCGGCGTCTTCTTGCGCAGGGTCATCGCGGGATAGCGATACGGCGGCAGCGGGATCGAGAAGCTCTCCCCCTGCGCCAGCGTCTCGAAGACGGCCATCTGGTCGCGCCAGCGGGTGTCGGGCATCAGCGCGTAGTGTCTGAAGTCCACCGGTATGCCCACGACCAGCAGCGCCAGTGCCGCGGGCATGCCGGCCCAGCGCCAGCGCCCCCCGCGCACGACGACGAACAGGAGCGCGTATGCGACGAACAGCGAAGCCAGGTAGTAGTAGCGCGGCCCGAAGGAGGGCTTGAGCCACTCGGTGCGTGTGTTCAGCGGGAAGAGCAGCGAGAGCAGGATCACCGCCGACGCAAGGTAGAGGAGGGAGAGCAGCGCGCGGTGGCGCCAACGCACGGCGACGGCCACCAGGAAGGCGATCCCGCCCCAGCCCGCGAGCAGCGCCGCCGCTTTCCCGGCCCAGCCGGCGTCGAACATGTATTCGATCCCGAGCACCGTGTTGAAGAAGACGTGGGTCGAGACGATCTGCAGGATCTCCCGCAGGGTCAGCCCGCCGGGCGGGGCCGCGGCGGACGTGAGACGCTCGGTACTGAGCACGACGAAGGCCTGCACAGCGGCCCCCAGGACGCACACCCCGGCCTGGACGAGCCGCCAGCGCCTGGCCTCGGCGCCGTCCTTGCTTTGCCAGGCGTTGAGTGCGGCGCACGGGAGCAGCAGGATGCTGAACGGCCCCGTCAGCATGGCGAGGCCGAGCAGCGCACCCTCGGCGACCCGCAGGATGACGGCGCCAGGGCGCTCCGCGAACAGGATGAGCAGGGCGAGGAAGCAGAGGTGCCACTGGCTGTTGCTGACGTTCGCGAACGTCTCGTAGGAGTTGGGGACGAGCACGTAGAGCGCCGCAGCGAGCGCGCGCAGGCGCGGATCGGGAAGCAGGCCGTGCAGGCGCGCGCTGAGCAGGTAGAGCACCGGCAGCAACTGGATCGCGAAGGCGGCGAGCGCGAACACCAGCGGGACCGTCTCCAGGGGGAAGAGCTGCGCCAGGCCGGCGACGAGCCGGGGGAAGGTGTGCAGGTACCCCGACGCAGGCGTGAGCAGCGGCCGCAACGCGCCCTGCTCATAGGCCTGCTTGAAGAACACCGAGCCGTCCTCGGCCCAGAGCTGGGCGTTGAGGAAGCGCTGCGGTTCCCTCAGGAACAGGACCAGGGCCAGGAGGACGAAGACGCCAGCGACTGCCCGCCACGACCACGCGGCGGGTGCAGCGGCCTTACCCTCGGGTGCGGTCCCGGACACGATGCGATCTTACAACGGCTCGCTGCGTCGCGACAGCCGTGCGCCCCCGCCTCAGGCGCAGGTGCGTCGCGCGGGGACGAAGAGCATCAGCACCCCGGCCGCCGCCATGAGCGCGGCGCTCACGGCGAACGGCGCCGCGTGGCCCACGGTGTCCCAGAGCAGCCCCGCGACGGCGGACGCGGGCAGCGCCGCCAGCCCGAGCGCGAAGGTGTAGCCGCCGACGGCCGTCGCACGCACGTCGGCGGGGACGAGATCGCAGACGAAGGCCCGCGCCATTCCTTCAGTCGCCGCGTAGGGGATGCCGTAGAGCGCGAACAGCAGCCAGGCGACGCGCGGCTCCCCCACCAACGCGAAGCCGGCGTAGACCAGCGCGTAGCCGGCGAAACCGCCGCAGAGCATCGTCCGGCGGCCGATCCGATCCGAAAGGGCCCCGAGCGGCACGGCGGCCGCGGCGCCGACGACGTTGAAGACGAAGTACATCAGCGGGATCAGCGCCGCCGCGGCGCCCACGTCCTGCGCGCGCAGGATCAGCAGCGCGTCGCTGGAGTTGCCCAGCGCGAAGACCGCGCTCGCGCCCGTGAAGAGGACGAACGGCCGGCCGAGGTGGCGCAGGCGCAGCACCGGTCGCCGCTGCCCGGCCCCGGCCTCGCCGACGGCCGCCCGGCGGCCCCGCACCTCGCGCACCGCCGCGAACACCACGATGATCGCGAGCGTCCCCGGGACCGCCGACATCCAGAAGATCGTCCGGTACCCGCCGGGCGCCAGGGTCAGGATGGCCCACGCCGCCAGCGGGCCGATCGCGGCGCCGACGGTGTCGAGAGCGCGGTGGAAGCCGAAATCGCGCCCGCGCCGCGCCGCGTCGCCCGAGTCGGCGATCAGCGCATCGCGGGGCGCAGTCCGCACGCCCTTGCCGAAGCGGTCGGCGAAACGCAGCGCCAGCACGGAAGGCCAGCTGGCGGTGAGCGCGAGCAGCGGCTTGACGACGTTCGAGATGGAGTAGCCGAGCGCAATCAGGGGCCGGCGGCGGCCGACGCGGTCCGAGAGCCATCCCGAGAAGACCTTGAGGAAGCTCGCGGTGCCCTCGGCGACCGACTCGATGACGCCGATCGCCGTCACCGGCGCGCCGAGCACGTTCGCGAGGAACAGCGGCAGGACCGGGTAGACCATCTCGCTGGACGCGTCCGTCAGCAGCGAGACGGCGCCGAGCGCCTTGACGTTGCGCGGGACGCCGGCGCCCGGCGACGGCGCGGCCCCGCTCACTCGGCGGCCCCGCCCCCCAGCACCTTGTAGAGCGTCGCCTGGTTGAGGAGCCGGGTGAGCCGCGTCGAGATCAGGCTCTGCCGCGACTGGTACACCGCGCGCTGGGAGTCCAGCACCGCGAGGTAGCTGTCGACGCCCTTGTCGTACCTGGCCTGCGAGAGGCGCATGGTCTCGGCCGCCGCCGCCGCGTTCGACTGCTGCGCCGCCAGCTGCCCGTCGATCGTGCCGCGCTGGGCCAGCGCGTCGGCGACCTCGCGGAACGCCGTCTGGATCGCCTGCTCGTAGCGCGCCACGGCGACGTCGCGGTCGACCTCGGCCGCCTTGAGGTTCGCCCTGTTGCTGCCGGCGTCGAAGATCGGCAGGTTGACGCGCGGCGCGAACTGCCACGCCCCGCTGCCCCCGCCGAAGAGCCCGCCGAGCTCGGTGCTGCCGACGCCCGCGGACGCGATCAATGTGATGCTCGGGTAGAACGCCGCCCGCGCCGCCCCGATGTTGGCGCCGGCGCCCTTGAGCCGGGCTTCCGCCTGCAGGATGTCCGGGCGGCTCAGCAGGACCTCCGAGCCCAGGCCCGGGCGGAACTCCTCCAGCGCGCTCACCTCGTCGGAGAGCGCCTGCGGCAGCAGCTCCGCGGGCACCGGCGAGCCCACCGCCAGGTTCAGGGCGTTCTCGTCCTGGGCGGCCATGGTCGTGTAGCGGAAGGCCTCCGCGCGCGCCGTGTCGCGGATGGTCTGCGACTGGTAGAGGTCGAGGGCGGACGTGACCCCCGCGTCGAACCGGCTCTTGTTGAGCTGGTAGGCCGACTCGAGCGCCGCCAGGGTCTCGTTGGCGACCTGCAGGCGCTCGCGGTCGGCGGCCAGCGACAGCCACGTGGCCGCCACCTGGGAGACCAGCGCGATCTGCGCGGCGCGCCGGGCGTGCTCGCTGGCGAGGTACTGCTCCAGCGCCGCGTCGCGCAGGCTGCGCACCCGCCCGAAGAAGTCCACCTCCCACGCCGCGACCCCGAGGCCGACGGTGTACTGGTGCAGGGTCATCGCCTTGCCGGTGCTCGAGAAGTCGGCCGGCAGGCGCTGGGCGTTGGCCGTGGCGGTCGCGCTCACCTCCGGGTAGAGCACCGCCTCCTGGATCTGGTATTGCGCCCGCGAGCGCTCGATCGCCAGCGCGGCGACGCGCAGGTCGCGGTTGTTCTGGAGCGAGAGCGCGATCACCTGCCGCAGCCGCTCGTCGAGGAAGAACTCCCGCCAGGGGATGTCGGCGACGGCTGCTGCCCCCGCCGCCGGCGCGCCCCCGCCCCCCTGGTACGCCGCGCCGGCGGGCCACGCCTCCGGGACGGGGGCAGCCGGCCGGCTGTACTTCGGTGCGAGGTTGGCGCAGCCGGTCAGCGCCACGGTTGCCGCGAGCGCGGCGAGAAGAAGACCGCTCCTGGATGTCGTCATGACTTCACCTCGGGTGCGACGGCGGCGCCGGCAGTCGCCGCCGGCGCTCTTGCCGGGAACAGCCGCCGCACCACCACGAAGAAGACCGGGACGAGGAAGATCGCGAGGACGGTCGCGGTCGCCATGCCGCCGTTGACCGCGGTCCCCATGGCGTTCTGGGCGCCCGAGCCGGCCCCCCTGTTGATCGCCAGCGGCAGCACGCCGAAGAAGAACGCGAGAGAGGTCATCAGGATCGGCCGCAGGCGCAGCCGGGCCCCCTCCATGGTCGCCTCGATGAGCCCCTTGCCGTGCTCCATCTGCGCCTGGGCGAACTCCACGATCAGGATGGCGTTCTTCGACGAGAGGCCGATGGTCGTCAGGATCGCGATCTGGAAGTAGACGTCGTTCGCGTAGCCGCGCGACGTCGAGGCCAGCACCGCGCCGACGACGCCGAGCGGCACCACCAGCATGACGGAGAACGGCACCGCCCAGCTCTCGTAGAGCGCGGCCAGGCAGAGGAAGACGACCAGCAGCGAGATCGCGTACAGCGCCGGGGCCTGCGCGCCCGCCGCCCGTTCCTCGTAGGAGAGCCCGGTCCACTCGTAGCCGACGCCGGCGGGCAGCTGCGCCGCCATCTTCTCCATCTCCCGCATGGCGACCCCGGAGCTCAGGCCGGGGGCCGCCTGCCCCATGATCTCCATCGACGGCATGCCGTTGTAGCGCTCCAGGCGCGGCGAACCGTAGTCCCAGTGCGCGGTCGTGAAGGCCGAGAACGGCACCATCTCGCCGGAGCTGCTGCGCACGTGCCAGTTGTTGATGTCCTCCGGCAGCATCCGGTCCTTCGCGTCGGCCTGCACGTAGACCTTCTTGACGCGGCCGTTCTGGACGAAGTCGCTGACGTACGAACCGCTCCAGGCGGTGGAGATCACCGCGTTGGCGTCGCCCGCCGTGACGCCGAGGGCGCCCGCCCGCACGTCGTCGATGTCGATCCGGTACTGCGAGGTGTCGTCCTGGCCGTTCGGGCGCACCGCCACGAGCGCGGGGTTCTTCGCCGCCATCCCGAGGAGCTGGTTGCGCGCCTCGGTCAGGCGCTCGTGCCCGAGGCCGCCGCGGTCCTGCAGCTGGAAGTCGAAGCCGTTGGCCTGGCCCAGCTCCGTCACCGCGGGCGGCACGAAGGCGAAGACCAGGCCGTCCCTGATCCGCGAGAACGCGCCCATGGCCCGGCGCGCGATCGCCGGCGCGCGCAGCTCCGCGCTGTGGCGCACCTTCCAGTCCTTGAGCTTGACGAAGGCCAGGCCCATGTTCTGCCCCCGGCCGGCGAAGCTGAAGCCGGAGATCGTCAGCACCGAGTCGACCGCGGCGGTCTCGTTCTCGGCGAAGTGCCGCTCGAGTTGCTCGATGACCTTCAGCGCCCGCTCCTGCGTCGCGCCCGACGGCAGCTGGACCTGGCAGACGAGGTAGCCCTGGTCCTCGTCGGGGAGGAACGCGGTCGGCAGCCTCAGGAAGAGAACGGCCATGACCGCGACGATCGCGGCGTAGACGAGCATGTGCCGCCAGGGCCCGGCGAGCATCCGCGCGACGACGCCGCGGTACGCGCCGCTGCCGCGGTCGAACCAGCGGTTGAACCGGCAGAAGAACCAGTAGAACGGCCCGCCCTCCGCGCACCAGTGCCCCTTCTCGACCGGCTTGAGCAGCGTGGCGCACAGCGCGGGGGTGAGGATCATCGCGATCAGCACCGAGAGGATCATCGCCGAGACGATCGTGATCGCGAACTGGCGGTAGATCACGCCGGTGGAGCCGCCGAAGAAGGCCATCGGCACGAACACCGCCGAGAGCACGAGCGCGATGCCCCACAGGGCGCTGGTGATCTGCCCCATCGACTTGACCGTCGCGTCGTGCGGCGACAGCCCCTCCTCCGACATGATCCGCTCGACGTTCTCGACGACGACGATGGCGTCGTCGACGAGCAGCCCGATGGCCAGGACCATCGCGAACATCGTCAGGGTGTTGATCGAGAAGCCCGCGGCGGCGAGGACCCCGAAGGTGCCGAGGAGCACGACCGGCACCGCGATGGTCGGGATCAGCGTCGCGCGGAAGTTCTGCAGGAAGATGAACATCACGAGGAAGACGAGGCCGATCGCCTCGACGAGGGTCTGCACGACCTCCTCGATCGAGACCTTCACGAACGGCGTGGTGTCGAAGGGGTAGATGACCTTCATCCCCGGGGGGAAGAACCGCGACAGCTCCTCCATCTTCGCCTTGATCCGCTCGGCGGTGGCCAGGGCGTTGGCCCCGGCCGCGAGCCGGATCGCGATCCCGGAGGCCGGCTTGCCCCGGTAGCGGGACTCGATGTCGTAGTTCTCGGTGCCGACCTCGCTGCGGGCGACGTCCCGCAGCCGCACCGTCGAGCCGTCGGCGTTGGTGCGCAGGACGATGGCCTCGAACTGATCGGTGGTCTGGAGCAGGCTGCGCGCGGTGATCGTCGCGTTCAGTTGCTGGCCGTGCGGCGCGGGCGTGGCGCCGAACTGCCCGGCGGAGACCTGCGCGTTCTGCGCCTGGAGCGCCGCGATCACGTCGGCCGGCGTCAGCCGGAACTCGTTCAGCCGCTCCGCGTCCAGCCAGATGCGCATGGCGTTCTGCGAGCCGAAGATCAGCACCTCGCCGACGCCCTCGACGCGGCTGATGATGTCCTGGACGTTCGCCACGAGGTAGTCGGAGAGGTCGAAGCGGTTCATCGACCCGTCCTCCGAGACGAGCCCGACGATGATCAGGAAGTTCCGGGTCGACTTCACCACCTGGATGCCGGTGCGCTGCACGATCTGGGGGAGCAGCGGGATCGCCAGCTGCAGCTTGTTCTGCACCTGCACCTGGGCGACGTTCGGGTCGGTGCCGGCCGCGAACGTGAGCGCGATGGAGACCGCCCCCGCCGAGTCGCTGCTCGAGGACATGTAGATCAGGTTGTCGATCCCGTTCATCTTCTGCTCGATGACCTGGGTGACCGTGTCCTGGACGGTCTGCGCCGAGGCGCCGGGGTACATCGCGTTGATGGCGATCTGGGGCGGCGCGATCTGGGGGTACTGCGACACCGGCAGCGTGTCGATCGCGAGCACGCCCGCCAGCATGATGATGATCGCGATCACCCAGGCGAAGACCGGGCGGTCGATGAAGAACCTGGCCATCGGGCGCGCTCCCTATTTCCCGGCCGCGGCGGGCTGCGGCCCGCCGGCGCCAGGGGCGCCCGCGGCGGCGCCGAACGGCACGGCCTTCACCGGGACGCCCGGGCGCACCCGCTGCAGCCCCTCGAGGATGACGCGGTCCCCTGCCGCCAGCCCCCCGGTCACCAGCCACTGGTCCCCGAGGGCCCGGTCGACCTTCAGGACGCGCGCCTCCACCTTCTCGTCGGCGCCGACGGCCATGGCCACGGGCTCGCCCTTCTGGTTGCGCGAGACCCCCCGCTGCGGCACGAGAATCGCGCTCTCGTTGACCCCCTCCTGCACGACGGCGCGGACGAACATCCCGGGCAGCAGGAGCTTGTCCGGGTTGGGGAAGACCGAGCGCAGCGTCACGGAGCCGGTCCCCGGCTGCACGGTGACGTCGGAGAACTTCAGGCTCCCCTCGAGCGGGTACGCGGCGCCGTTCTCCAGGACCAGCCGCACCGTCGCCTGGCCGGGGCCGTCCTGCCTCAGGTGGCCGCTGGCCAGGCTCTGCCGCAGCCGCAGCACGTTGGCCGAGGACTCGGTGGCGTCGACGTACACCGGGTCCAGCCGCTGGATGGTCGCGAGCGCCGCGGCCTGGTTGGCGGTCACCAGCGCCCCGGTCGACACCGCGGACCTGCCGATGCGCCCGGAGATGGGGGCGGTGACCTCGGCCCGGCTCAGATTGATGCGCGCGGACTCGAGCGCCGCCTCCGCGCCGGCGATCTCCGCCCCGGCCACCTGGATCGCGGCCTCGGCGCGTGCAATCTCGGCCTCGGCGCCGGTGACGGCGGCCTCGGCGCGCGCGATCTCGGCCTTCGCGCCGCTGACGGCCGCGTCGGCGCTCTGGATCTCCGCCTCGGACTGCTTCACGGCGGCCGCGGCGTCGTCCGCGTCCTGCCTGCTGACCGCGTTGATCGCCACCAGTTCCTGGAACCGCGCCGCCTTGAGCCGGCGGGGCACCGCGTTGGCCTCCGCGCGGGCGCGCCCGGCCAGCGCGTTCTCGTGCGCGGCCCTGGAGGTCGCAAGGGCCGCCTGCGCGCTGGCCTGCGTCGCCCGCGTCGTGCCGAGCGCCGCCTTCGCGCTGGCCTGGGCCGCCTGCGCCCTGGCGAGCGCCGCCTGCGCGCTCGCGTACGCCGAGCGATAGGTGGCGGGGTCGATCCGGTAGAGCACGTCCCCCGCCTTCACGTCGCTCCCCTCGGTGAAGAGACGCTCCTGGACGATGCCGCCCACCTGCGGGCGCACCTCGGCCACCAGGTAGGCGGAGATCCGGCCGGCGAGCTCCGTGGTCACCGCGACCCGCTGCGGCTGGATGGTCACGACGCCGACTTCCGGCGGGGGCGGGGGCGCGGCGGCGGGCTTCGACTTGCCGCAGCCGGCGAGCAGGGCGCCGGCGGCGATGAGCGCCGGGATGACGGCGCGGACGGTCCTGGGCGATGGTCGCATGCGTGCTTTCCTCCGGGGATGGGTCTCGTTTTCGGGCGTCATTTCCGCGCGCCGGCGGGCCCGCACGACCCACCCGGCTGCCTCCGTATCGCGTCCCAGCAGGCCTCGACGGTCCGCTCGATGAGCCGCTCGTCGAGGGTGACGAACTCCAATATATGGTCCCGGCAGACTTCGATCACCGGGCCGAAGGCCAGCGCGTACAGGATCGGCAGCGGCAGGTCCTTGACGATCCGCTGGGCAAGCCCCTCCTCGATGAGGTCCGCGATGAGGTTGCGCCGCTTCTTTCCGAAGACCTGCTCGCGCCGCGCGTCCAGGCCGTACGGGGAGAAGTGGAACTGCTCGAGGAAGCGGAACTGCAGCGGCGAGGCGACGAAGTAGCCGATCACCCGCCGCTGGACGTGGAGGAAGCGCTCGCGCACCGACCCGCCCGCCGGGTATCCCTGGGCCACGGCGTCGAGGATCTGCCCGTCGAGCGAGGTCTTGATCTCCCGGATCAGCGCGTCCTTGCTGTCGAAGAAGCGGTAGATCGTCCCCGCCGCCACGCCGGCGCGCTCGGCAATCTGGGCCATCGGTGAGCCGTGGAACCCGTGCTCGCCGACCAGCTCCAGCGCCGCCCGGATGATCGCCTCCCGCTTCTCGCCGCCGTCCACCCCGCCCTCGCTGAATGAATATTCATTCCAATGATGGGCGGCGCTCGCGGAATTGTCAATGGCGGGGACACCTCATCCCAGCGCCTTATACCGGCGATGGCAGGCGAGGACGGATGCGCGCCAAACGGTCAATCTGAGACAACAACGAACTTTATCATCTCGTTGTTGGCATCAAGAACCTTGATCTTGTGCTTCTTGAAGCCGATGATCGGTGAACTTGCGAGATCATAGGTTAGTGTCTGAAAGAACGCCGGCCTAGCTAACTCGCCAGAGGACTCGCCGGTGAACTCACGGTACGTCAGTGTTATCACGGACCCCGACCGTCCTGTGTAGATAAGTTCATCACTCCCGGTGACCTCATCTGTGACGTATGGCTTCGTTCCATCTTTGTAGAAGTACGTAAACTTGTCCACCTCTGAGATCATTGGGGCGCCGACACCGGCCGAGTATGGTCGATCGATTTCATAGAGTCTGATCCTTGTCGAACCCTCGGAGTAGCCGCGCCCACAGCCCACGGACGCGCTGAGGAGCGCAAGCAGCAGAACACACGCCGCGAACTTGTCCAGCCTCATCGTCCTTCCTCCTGGATGCCGCCCTTATGTCCTGACGCCGCCTTCGACCGCGTTGGGCCCTTGCCCCAACACGGTGGTGTACAGTAAGCGGTCGCACCCTAGCACTCTGGCTGCTAGCCGACAAGACGACGTCCCGCGCATGGTCATCGCGCGCGATGGCCCAGCGAACGGTCCGCGTTCACCAGGCGCCTCATCCCCCGGGAATCACGTAGAGATCCGCGGGGCGCAACCCCACCCGGACCGTCAGCCCCGGCTCGAGCGCCAGAGCGCGGGTCACCTGGCCGGGCACCGCGGCGACGATCGGCACGCCGCAGTCGATGGTCGCCTTCAGGAGCGGCCCCTGCGGGACAGTCTTGACGACCCGGCCGGTGAGATGGTTCCCCGACCACGAGCCGCCCCCCTCGCCCACCGCGGTGACGACAAGGTCCTCGGGGCGCACGCAGAGCAGGCCGGACGCGCCGTCCGCCAGGCCCGGCGCCACCCCGCCGACCTCGAACACCGCCGGCCCGGCGTCGTCTCCGGCTCCCGCGCCGCCGCGCTCAAGCACCGCACAGAGGCCGCCCCGCGAAGGCCCGAGCGTCATCCTCACCGGCAGCAGGTTCTCCACACCGACGAAGGCCGCGACAAACGCGTCCGCCGGACGGCGCAGGACCTCGTCTGCGGCGCCAACCTGGCGCAGGCGCCCGCAGTCGAGCACGGCCACGCGGTCGGCGATGCGCTGCGCCTCGATCCGGTCGTGCGTCGCGAAGATGGTGGTCGTGCCCGTCTCGCGCAGCGTGTGGGCCAGGTCCTCCAGCAGCCCCTCGCGCGAGAGCGGATCGAGGGCCGCGAAGGGCTCGTCGAGCAGCAGGACCTCCGGCGTCACGGCCATGGCCCGCGCCAGGCTCGTGCGCTGCGCCTCGCCGCCCGAGAGCGTCCGCGCCGAGCGCGACGCGAGGTGCTCCACGCGGAAGCGCTCCAGGTTCTCGCGGACGCGGCGATCGATCTCCGCCTTGTCCAGACCGCGCAGCCGCAGGCCCGAGGCGACGTTCCCGAACACCGTCGTGTCGAAGAGCAGCGGCTCCTGGAAGACCATCGCGACCCGCCGGCGGAAGGCGAGCGCGGCGGCGCCGCCGGGGACGCGCTCGCCGCGAAAGCGCAGCTCGCCCGCGGCCGGCGCCTCGATCCCCGAGAGCGCCAGCAGCAGCGTGCTCTTGCCGGCGCCGTTGGGGCCGATCAGCGAGAGGGTCTCGCCGGCGGCGACGGCCAGCTCCCGGACGTCGAGCAGGTCGGCGCCGCCCTTGCGCACGCGCAGGCCGCGCACCTCCAGCAGCGGCGCGCCGGCGTTCACCGCGGTCGCTCCCGCTGCTGGATGCGTGTCAACAGATAGTTCACGGCGAAGGTCAGCAGCAGCAGGATGACGCTGAGCGCGATCGCGACGTCGAAGTTGCCGCGACCCGTCTCCATGACGGTCGCGGTGGTCAGCACCCGCGTCTGCCCCTTGACGTTGCCGCCGACCATGATCGAGGCGCCGACCTCGGAGATCACGCCGCCGAATCCGGCCATGACAGCCGCCAGCAGCGGCAGCCTCGCCTCGCGCAGCAGCAGCCCGACCATCTGCCCGCGCGTCGCGCCGAGGGCGAGGATCTGCAGGCGCAGCTTCGGCGGGAGCTGCTGGATCGCGGCAAGGCTGATGCCCGTGACGATGGGCGTGGCGATCACCGCCTGCGCGATGATCATCGCCGCCGGCGTGTAGAGCAGGCCCAGCACCCCGAGCGGGCCGTTGCGCCAGAGGAGGATCGAGACGAAGAGGCCGACGACCACCGGCGGCAGGCCCATGCCGGTGTTCACGAGGCTGACGAGGACGCGCCGGCCTGGGAAGCGGGTGAGGGCGAGGGCGGTGCCGGCGGACACGCCGAGGACGAGGCTGATGAGGGTGGCGGTGCCGGAGATGCGCAGCGAGAGGAGGCAGATCCGCCAGACTTCGGCGTCGAGCCCGAAGATGAGGCCGAAGGCCTCGCGGATCCCCTCCCAGATCAGATCCACACGCTATTCCCCCTTGCCCGCGTCCGGGAAGAACAGCGGCGCCCCGAACTTCTCGACGCCGAAGCCGCCGATGGTCTTCTGCGCGTCGGCCGCGACCACGAAGTCCGCAAAGGCCTTCGCGCCGGCGGCGTTGACCTTGGGCCACTTCGCCTGGCTGACCTCGATGACGTGGTAGACGTTGAGCAGGCCCTTGTCGCCCTCGACGAGGACCTCGAGCGCGAGGTTCTTCTTCAGCGCGAGGTAGGTGCCGCGGTCCGCGAGCGTGTAGAAGCCCTTCTCCGAGGCGACGTTCAGCGTCTGGCCCATGCCGAGGCCGGTCTGCTGGTACCAGGACTGGCCCTCCGGCACCACGCCGGCGGCCTTCCACAGGGTCAACTCCTTCGCGTTCGTCCCCGACTTGTCGCCGCGCGAGATGAAGGTGCCGCCGTTGGCGCCGACCGCCTTGAAGGCCTCCGCTGAGTTCGTCATCCCCTTGATCTTGGCGGGGTCCGCCGCCGGGCCGACGACCACGAAGTCGTTGTGCATGACGGGCAGCCGCCGCGTGCCGAAGCCCTCGTCCATGAACTTCTTCTCGGCGTCCGGCGAGTGCACGAGCAGCACGTCGGCCTCGCCCTTCCGGCCCATGGTCATCGCCTGGCCGGAGCCGACGGCGATCGTCTTGACCAGGTAGCCCGAGGCCTTCTCGAACTGCGGCACGAGCACGTCGAGCAGGCCGGTGTCCTGGGTGCTCGTGGTCGTCGCGAGGATCAGGTTCTTCTCCTGGGCAAACGCGGGGCTCGCGGCGATCAGCGCGACAATGCCCAGTGTCCGGAGAATCTTCGCGCCCAGATTCATGATCGTGGCTCCTCTTCCGCGGCGGGGACGACTGCGGCCGTGCGCCGGCTACGGCGCCGCGTAGACGATCTTCCCGGCGTCGCGGAAGTCGTAGTGCCCGAGGTTCGAAACGCGCCGGCGGAAGTCCTGATCGTGCAGCGCCTCGAGGATCGCCTGCACGCCGGGGCCGAAGTAGGCGTCCTTCGTGGTCACCAGGTCGAAGCGCTCCTGGACGACCTGGATGAACTCGAGGCCGAGCATCCGGGCGACGGACCCCGACGCCAGCCCCGTGTCGGCCTCCCCCGAGAGCACGGCGAGCCCGACCTCGTAGTGCGTCGCCGCCTCGCGGCCGTAGCCCGTCACGGCGGACGGCGCGATCGCCAGCTCGTCCAGCCGCCGATCCAGCAACAGGCGCGTCCCCGCGCCGGCCTGCCGGTTGATGAGGCGCACCCCGGGGCGCCCCAGGTCCTCGAAGCCGCGGATCGCGTGCGGGTTGCCCGACGCCGTGACGAACCCGAGGTCGCGCCAGAGCAGGTTCGCCACGACGGCCGGCGCCGCGGTCACGGTGCGCTTGACGTGCGGCACGTTGTACTCCCCGGTCGCCGGGTCGACGAGATGGCTCCATGCCAGGTCCGTGTGGCCGAGGTTGAGCATGCGCAGCCCCTCGGAGCTGCCGGTCGCCGCGGAGAAAAGCACGATGCCGGTGCGCCGCGACGCCAGGTGACTCTGAAGGATGTCCAGCACCGGGTCGTGGCTCCCGGCAGCGAGCAGCACGCCCTCGATGTGCTTCCCGCGCTCGCGCGCCTTCGCCAGCCCCTCCATCGCGTTCTTCTCGATCCACTCATCGAGCAGCCGCCGCGGGAAGAGCCACTTGCCGGTCACCCGCGAGGCCGGGAGCTTGCCTGCCTTCACGAGGGCATAGATCTGCTTCTCGTGGATGCCGAGAAGCTCGGCCGTCTCCCGGGTGCTCAGGAAGCTGTCGGGCACCACAATCCCCCAGAATATTACTTGGAATTACTAATTCTTACCACGGACTCCAATAACATACAGGCGCGCTTGCGGTCAATGACTGCAAGTCAGTCAATAGATCCGGCCCACTTCTTGACGCCCGCCCCCTTCCGCCGATAATGCGTGGGTGATCCGCCGCCTGATCGATGCGATCCCCCGCCCCGTGCGACTGTTCGTCCTGGTCGCCGCGGCCGATGTCGCCCTCTTCTCGCTGCTGCGCCTCGTGTTCGCGGCCGTGTTCCGGGCCGAGTTTGCCGCCCTGCCCGCCGGCGTCGCCGCCCGGGCGCTCTGGCTCGGGGTGCGCTTCGACGCGCGGCTCGCGGTCCTCGTCGCCCTGCCGGTGCTCGCGCTCGGCGGCTTGGGACCACTATCCCTCTTCGCGCCCGCAGCCTCCGGCACCCCGCGGACCGGCGCGCGGCGCGGGTGGGCCTGGTATCTGGCGGCGACGCACCTCGCGCTGCTCTTCGTCTACCTCGTCGACATCGGCCACTACGCCTTCGCCGCGAGCCGGGTCAACGTCACCATCCTGCAGTTCCTCTACAACCTCGACACCTCGGCGCGGATGGTCTGGGAGACGTACCCTGTGGTGCGCGGGGCCATCGCGCTGGCGTTCGCTGCGTGGGGGATCTTCCGCGTCGCGGACGCGGCGCTCGCCCGGGCCGCGCGCTGGGACCCGGCCGGCGCGGGACGCCTGCACCGCGCCCTGGCGACGGCCGCCGTCGTCGCGCTGGCCGCCGGCGCGGTCTACGGCAAGATCTCCTGGTACCCGCTGCGCTGGTCGGACGCGCACTTTTCGACCAACACCTTCGCCGCGGATCTCGCGCACAACCCGGTCCTCTATTTCGCCGAGACGGCGGGCAAGCGCCCGGCGGCCTACGACCTCGCGAAGGTGCGCGAGGCGCGGCCGCTGGTCGGGCGCTTTCTCGGCATCGACGACGGGGCCGACCCGGCACGTCTCTCCGTCGCGCGCCCCGGCGTCCCGCTGGGCGCCCCCGCGCGCCGGCCCAACGTGGTGATCGTGCTGCTCGAGTCCTTCGCCGCCTACAAGACCGGCGCCTTCGGCAACCCGCTCGACCCGACGCCGCGCTTCGACGCGCTGGCCCGCGAGGGGACGCTCTACACGCGCTTTTTCACGCCGACGTGGGGCACGGCGCGCTCGGTGTGGGCCACGGTGACGGGCCTGCCCGACGTCGAGCCGCAGCTGACCGCGACGCGCAACCCGCTCATCGTCTCGCAGCACACGATCCTCAACGACTTCGCCGGCTACGAGAAGCTCTACTTCCTCGGCGGGAGCCTCAACTGGGCGAACATCCGCGGGCTGCTCGCGGCGAACGTCGACGGGCTGCGCATCCACGAGGAGGGGAGCTACAGCGCGCCGCGCGTGGACGTCTGGGGGATCTCGGATCTCGACCTCTTCGCGGAGGCCAACCGCGTCTTCTCCGCCACGCCGCGGCCCTTCGTGGCGATCGTGCAGACCTCGGGGAGCCACCGCCCCTACACCATCCCGGCGAACCGCGGCGGCTTCGAGACGCGGCCGGTCGCCGACGCCGAGGCGCGGCGCAACGGCTTCGTCTCAGCGGCCGAGTACAACGCGTTCCGCTTCCTCGACCACGCGCTGGGCGCCTTCGTGGACGGCGCCCGCCGCGAGCCGTGGTTCGCCGACACGATCTTCCTCTTCTACGGCGACCATGGCCTGCCCGCGAGCGCGCCGCACATCCCGGCCGGCGACGCGGCGGCGGACCTGACGCACTTCCACGTGCCGCTGCTGATCTGGAGTCCGGGGCTCGTCCCCGGGGGCCGGCGCGTCGACACGGTCGCGAGCGAACTGGACGTGCTGCCGACGGCGGCCTCCCTCGCGGGCGTCCCCTACCTCAACACCGGGCTCGGGCGCGACCTGCTCGATCCGGCGTTCGACGCCATGCGCTTTGCCTTCACGGCCGGCGACCAGGGGTCGAGCCCCAAGCTCGGCCTCGTCGGGCCGGAGCGCGCGTTCGGCATGTTCGGCAACGGCACCGGTCGGAGGCTCGTCGCGCTCGGCGGCGCCCAGGCCGGCGCGGACGTGCTCGCGCGCGAGCCCGAGACCGCGACGCGGATGGAGGCGCTCTGCCGCGCGCTCTACGAGACGGCCCGCTACCTGCCGTACGCGGGCTCGCGGGGCGCGGAGCACAAGGACACCGTCAGCCGCTGAGGTCTACCGTGCGGCGCGATCGCGGCCGTCCCCGCCGCCGGGTCACGGCCCCGCCAGCAGCTCCCGCGCCGCCGCCAGCACCTGCGCGGGGGCGATGTCGTCGAGGCAGGCGCGGTGCCCGCGCGGGCAGCGCGTGCCGCCGTGGACACTGCACGGACGGCAGGGCCGATCGCGGCTGACGACGCGCACGCGCTCGCCGCGCGGCGCGAAGCCGAACGCCTCGTGGGTCGGGCCGAAGAGCGCCACGACGGGAGCCCCCACCGCGGCGGCGATGTGGGCGGGACCGGAGTCGTTGGCGATCACGATCCCCGC
>DATDCY010000336.1 GCA_036524115.1 bacterium
GGTAGACCCGCCCGCCGCGCTCCACCGCCGTCTCGACGCCGATGGTGGCGAGGAACGCCCGCAGCTCCGCCGTGAAATAGCGGTGCAGGCCGTTGCGCAGGAAGGCGCCGTTGGTGCCGAAGCCCGCGATGAACTCCTCGATCGACAGCGTGTTCGAGAGGTTGCAGCGGCCCTTGCCGGTGAGCAGCAGCTTCCGGCCGGCCCGCTCCCCGCCCTCGAGCAGCGTGACCTGCGCCCCGGCGCCCGCCGCCTCGCCCGCGGCCACGAGGCCCGCGGGGCCGGCGCCGACGACCGCGACCGTCAGCGCGCCACTTGGCACGTACCGTAACGAACCGTTTGAACGGTCTGGCGCGCTCCGTGGGGGATGCCGGGGGCCACGGCTGGCCCCCGGCGGGGTGACAGCGGAGTGACGCGACGAAGAGGAGTGTCCCGGAGCGCCAGAGGGGCAGTAGCCCCTATGGGAGTACCCCGGCGAATCGGCTGTGCCACCGCCCATGGGATCGGGGTACTCAGGGGCGGTACTCCGCCCACGAACCCTCGGATTCCCAGACCTTCACGCCGACCAGGCGCACGCGCCCATCGTCGATCGCCGGGGCGAGCTGCTCGAAGATGTGGCGGGCGATCAGCTCGGAGGAGGGGCTGCATGTGCGGAAGGGCTCCAGGTCGTTGAGGAAGCGGTGATCGAGGTGGGCGAGCACCGCGCCGAGCCGCTCGCGGAGCACCGTGAAGTCCAGCCCCATGCCGGCCGGATCGAGCGTGTCGGTGCCCGTGAGCACCTCGATCTTCCAGTTGTGCCCGTGCAGGCGCTCGCACTTGCCCTGGTAGTTGCGCAGGGCGTGCGCGGCGGAGAACGTCGCGGTGATGGCGGAGTAATACACGTTCCTCGTCCCTCCCGTCAGAAGCCACGCAGGTGCACGTACCAGTCCACGAGCGGCCGCGCCCAGAAGACCGCGGTCACGCCCCCGAGGGCGAGAAAGGGCCCGAAGGGAATGAGGTCCCGGCGGCCCTTGCGCCCGGCGATCATCAGGCCGATGCCCACGGCCGAGCCCGAGAGCAGGCCGATGAAGACCGCGACGCCGAGATCGCGCAGCCCGAGGAACGCCCCCATCATGGCGGTGAGCTTGATGTCGCCGCCGCCCATGCCGCCGCGGCTGATGACAGCGACCAGGTAGAAGAAGCCCCCGCCGATCAGCAGCGCCGCCAGCGAGTCCCAGAAGCCCGGCGAGGCCAGCGGCGCGGGGAGCCGCGCGAGGCCGAGCCGGTCGTAGAGCAGGTCGGCGAGCAGGCTCTCGCGCGGCGGCATGACGAAGCTCGCCACGAGGCCGAGGACGACCCCGGGGAGCGTGATCGCGTCGGGAATGATCCAGTGGTCGACGTCGATCATCGTGATCGCCAGCAGCGCCGAGCAGAAGGCGGCGAAGGCGAGAAAGGGCAGGCCGGGGCCGAAGCGCAGCGCGAGCGCGGCCCAGAGCAGGGCGTTGGCCAGCTCGACGAGGGGGTAGCGCACCGAGATCGGCTCGCGGCAGTCGCGGCAGCGTCCGCGCAGCGCGAGCCAGCCGAAGACCGGAATGTTGTCCCACGGGCGGATCGGTGCGCCGCAGCGCGGGCAGCGCGAGCCGGGATGGACGATGGACTCGCCGGCGGGGAGGCGGTGGATCACGACGTTGAGGAAGCTGCCCACGACGGCTCCGAAGAGCGCGGCGACGACGGGGAAGAACCACGGGGTCTCGTGCACGCCCAGGATAATGGCAGAGCGCGGCGAGTGTTGACAAGTGCCGGTGCTGGCGGCAAGAATCGCCCGCCATGGCCAGGCGCTCGAAGACGGTTGCCGACGCGCTCGCGCACGGGCACCCCTGCCACTCGTGCGGGGCGCTCTGCTGCCGCTACGTCGCCGCCGCCCTCGATCCGCCGAAGGAGCGCGCCGATCGCGACCTGATCCGCTGGTATCTCGCGCACACGAAGGTGTGCGTCTACATCGACCGCGACGGGGACTGGTGGGTCCAGGTGGGCACCGACTGCCGGAACCTCGGCCCCGACGGCAGCTGCCGCGACTACGACCACCGCCCGCAGCTCTGCCGCGAATACGGGACGGACAGCTGCGAGCGCGCGGACCACGACGCCGAGAACATCGCGGAGTTCGAGACCGTCGAGGAGTTCGAGCGCTTCTTCCGCGCCAACTACCGCACGGAGGGCGATCGCGTGCGCCGGCGGCACCGGCGCTACGTGGTTCCCGCGTCCTGACCGCCCCTGCCGCCGCCGTTCTGCTAGGATAGCCGCCGGGGAGGTGATCGCATGCTCTCGATCGGCCAGAAGAAGACCCTGATGGGGGTCTCCCGCACCTGCGGCTGAGCGGCGAAGCTCTCTCCGGCCGTGCTGTCGGAGGTGCTCGCCGGGCTGCCGCGCGCGGCGGACCCGAACCTGCTCGTCGGCTTCGACACGGCGGACGACGCCGCAGTCTACCGGCTGGGGCCGGAGGTCGCGGTGATCTCGACCGTCGATTACATCACGCCGGTCGTCGACGACCCCGTCTGGTTCGGCCGCATCGCCGCCGCCAATGCGCTCTCGGACGTCTGGGCCATGGGCGGCCGGCCGGTCATCGCGCTGAACCTCGTCAACTTCCCGGTGAAGCAGCTCGACGTCGGGCTGCTGCGCGACATGCTCCGCGGCGGCGCCGAGAAGGTCGCCGAGGCCGGCGCGTGCCTCGCCGGCGGCCACTCCGTCGAGGACCCCGAGCCGAAGTACGGGCTGGCGGTGACGGGCGTCGTGCACCCCGATCGCGTGCTCGCCAACGTCGGGGCCCGGCCCGGCGACGCGCTCGTGCTGACCAAGCCGCTGGGCAACGGGGTCATCTTCAACGCCAACCGCGCGGGGAAGTACCCGGCGACCGAGCTCGATCGCGAGGTGCTGCCGGCGACCGCGGCGCTCAACAAGGTCGCGTGCGAGGCGGCGCTGCGCCACGAGGTCCACGCGCTGACCGACGTCACGGGCTTCGGCATCGCCGGCCACGGCATGGAGATGGCGGCCGGGTCGAGAGTCCGCTTCGTGCTGCGCTTCGGCGCGCTCCCGCTGTACCCCGGGGCGGTCGAGATGTACGCCGCCGGTGTCGGGACCAGTTCGAACGCCGGCAACCGGGCCCTGTGCGGGGAGAGGCTGCGCTTCGGCGCGCCGTTGTCCCGCGAGCGGCAGGAGGTGTTGTTCGACCCGCAGACCTCCGGCGGCCTGCTCGTCGCGCTCCCCGAGGTGCAGGCCCGCGAGTACGTGCGCGACCTGCACGCGGCGGGGATGCCGTGGGTCGCGGTCGTCGGGCACGTCGAGTCCGGGGACCCCGGCATCACCGTGATCGGCTAGGAGGGGGCCATGGCGAAGAAGAAGGACGACGCGGCGCCCGGCATCAAGAGCGCGCTGGACCTGGCGCTGGAGCGGCTCAAGGCGAAGGAGGGGGACGTCGTCCCGCTCACCCACGAGCAGAGGGCGGCCATTGCCGAGATCGAGGCCGAGACGAAGGCGAAGGTCGCCGAGCAGGAGATCATGGCGGCCGAGCGGTTGCGCGCTGCCTACGCCGGCGGGGACGCCGAGGCTGCCCGGAAGCTCGACGAGCAGATCAAGGCCGAGATCGCCCGGTTGCGCGAGCGCGGGGAGCGCAAGAAGGAAAAGATCCGCCGGGGCGAGTAGGCCCCGTGCCGGCACCTGCGATCGCGTTCTTCTACCCGCGCACCGTGCGCTACGGCATCAACGCCGTGGCCGGGGCGCTCGAGGCGTGCGGCGGCTTCGACCCCCCCGAGTTGCACTTCCTGCGCACCGAGGCTGCGCTGCTGGAGTGCGTGCCCGCGCTCGCAGCCGCGCACGGGCGGGTTATCGTCGCGTTCTCCCTGCTCAGCACCTTGGCCCCGCGGGCCGGCGCCCTGGTGGCCGAGCTGCGCCGGAGCGTGCCGGCCGGCCGGCTGCTCTTCGTCGCCGGCGGCCCGCACGCGGGCGGCGACCCGGCGGGGACCATCGCCCTCGGCTTCGACGTCGCGGTGGTCGGGGAGGGCGAGGAGGCGTTCCGCGAGCTCGTGCGCGCGTGGGGTGAAGGCGGGTCCCTGGACGGGATCGCGGGCCTCGCGCTTTCGGGCCCCGGCGGTGCTGTCCGGCCCACCGGCCGGCGCGCCCCGATCGACCTCGACGCCTTCCCGTCGTTCGCGGCGGCGCACCACAAGCTCGGCCCGATCGAGATCTCGCGCGGCTGCCCGTTCGGCTGCCCCTTCTGCCAGACCTCGTACCACCTCGGGAGGCGCATGCGCCACCGCTCCGCCGCCTCGATCGCGCGCCACGTCGCGCTGCTGGCGGCCAACGGCGTGCGCGACGTGCGCGTCATCACGCCGAACGCCTTCGCCTGGGGGACGGGCGGGGCCGGGGGCCCCGAGCCCGCGCGGCTCGAGGAGTTGCTGGCGACGGTGCGCGAGGCGCTGCCGCGGCCGGGGCGGATCTTCTTCGGGAGCTTTCCCTCCGAGGTGCGGCCGGAGTTCGTGACGCCCGAGGCGGTGGCCCTCGTGCGCCGCTACGCCGCCAACACGATGCTCGTCATCGGCGCGCAGTCCGGCAGCCCCGCGCAGCTCGAGGCCCTCGGGCGCGGACACTGCGTCGACGATGTGCGCCGCGCGGTCGGTCACGCGGTCCGCGGCGGCCTCGTTCCCTACGTGGACCTGATCTTCGGGCTGCCCGGCGAGCGCGAGGAGGACCGGCGCCTCAGCGCGGCCCTGGCGCGCGAGCTGGCCGCGGCCGGGGCGGTGATCCACGTCCACGCCTTCCTGCCGCTGCCCGGGACGCCGTGGGCCGGCGAGCCGGCCCGCCCGTTCGACCCCCTGGTGCGCCGCCTGCTCTCGGAGCTGGCCGCGCGCCGCGCGCTACACGGCGACTGGCGGCGCAAGCAGGAGGAGGCGCTCAGCTGCGGGGCGGCCCGCAGGCCCGGCCCTTGAGCTGGAAGAGCAGCGAGAGCAACCCGCGCGTGCGGGCGCTGAAGAGCCGCTCCGCGTAGTAGGAGCCCGCGGCGCGCTGCGAGATCTCCGCGAGCGTCGGGTAGGCGTGGATCGCGCGCGCGAGCGCCGAGAGGCGCGCGCCCCCGGCAAGGGCCGCGACCCACTCGTGGATCAGCTCGCCCGCGTGCGCGCCGGCGATCTGGCAGCCCAGGACGGCGCCCCTGGGGCTCACCAGGACCTTGATCATCCCCGCCGGCTCGCCCTCGGCCAGGGCGCGGTCGTTGTGCGCGAACTCCTCGCGCAGGACGCGGAAGGCGACCCCCTGCTCGCGCGCCCGCCTCTCGTTGAGGCCGACGCTCGCGACCTCCGGCTCCGTGTAGGTGCACCAGGGCACCCGGGCGTAGTCGGCGCGTCGCGGCAGCCGCAGGACGGCGTTGGCCAGCGCGACCGACGCCTCGTAGCCGGCGACATGCGTCAGGGCGAACCTGCCGTGGACGTCGCCGCAGGCGAAGATGTGCCGCACGTTGGTGCGCAGCCGCGCGTCGGTGGGGATGCCGCGCGCCGTGTACTCGACGCCGGCGGCCTCCAGCCCCAGGCGCGCGACGCTCGGGCTCCTGCCGGTCGCGACGAGCAGCGCCTCGGCCTCCAGGACCCGCGGGCCGCCACCGGCGACGGGGGCGACCGTGAGGTGCACGCCTGCGCCCCCCGCCTCGGCCCGCAGCGCCTGCGTCCCCGTGAGGATCGTCATCCCCTCGGCCTCGAGGCGGGCGCGCACGACCGCCGCCACGTCCGGGTCCTCGGCTCCGAGCACCTGGTCGGCGTACTCCACGAGCGTCACGCGCGCGCCGAGGCGCGCGAGCGCCTGCCCCATCTCCAGGCCGGTCGGCCCCCCGCCGAGCACGAGCAGGCGCGGCGGCAGCGTCCGCTGCGCGAAGAGGTTCTCGTTGGTCCAGTGCGGCACGCCCGCGAGGCCCTCCACGGGCGGCAGCGCCGGGCTCGACCCCGTGGCGACGACCCACGCGCGCGCCGAGTGGCGCCGGCCGTCGGCCTCGACCACGTGCTCGTCCACGAAGCGCGCCGCCCCGAAGCGCACCTGCGCGCCGAGGCGGCAGAAGCGCTCCGGCGAGTCGTGCTCCTGGATGTGGTCGATGACCGCGTGCACCCGGTCCATGACCGCGCCGAGGTCCACGGGCGGCAGTTCCAGCGCGGGGAGGCCGAGCTCCGCGGCCCTGCGCGCCAGCGCCCACGCGCCCGCTGCGCGGACGAGCGCCTTCGAGGGGACGCAGCCGACGTGCAGGCAGTCGCCGCCCAGGCGCGGCGAGCGCTCGATGAGCAGCGTCTTCGCGCCGAGCTGCGCGGCGCCGGCGGCCACGGTCAGGCCGGCCGCGCCGCCGCCGATGATCCCGATGTCGTACTCGAAGCGAGCCATGCCGCCTCCTTCCGTCCGCGCACCGGCCCGTCGCTGGTTCAGATCCTCCGGTCCAGCGCCCGCCGCGCGATCCGGGTCACGAGGACGGTGACGGCGACGGTCGCCGCCAGGCCGACGCCGAAGAGCGCCCACTGGGCGGGCGATCGCCGGGCCTCGGCCGCCCCGAGAGTGGCGAGCGACCCGGCGAGCGACCCGAGATAGACGAAGAGCAGCGTCCCGGGGAGCATGCCGGCCCACGAGGCGAGGACGTAGTCGCGCAGACGCACGCTGGTCAGGCCGTAGGCGTAGTTCAGGAGGTTGAACGGGAACACGGGGGAGAGGCGCGTCAAGCCGACGATCTTCCAGCCCTCGCGCCCGACCGCCGCGTCGATCGCCGCGAAGCGCGGGTTGCCGGCGATGCGGCGCGCCACCCAGCCGCGCGCGAGGTGGCGTCCGACGAGGAAGGCCGCGGTGGCCCCGAGCGTCGAGGCGACCGAAACGATCGCCGTCCCCCGCGCGACCCCGTAGATCGCGCCCGCCCCGAGCCCGAGCACCGAGCCGGGCAGCATCAGGACGCAGGCGGCAACGTAGATGGCGACGAAGGCGACGGCGCCGGCGGGCCCGAGCCCCGCGACCCACGCCAGCGCGCGGTGCAGGTGCTCGCCGACGGGAAGCGCCCGCTCCGCCGCGATCAGCCCGATCGCAACCGCGATGAGGGCGGCGAACTTCAGCCGGGCCGCAGCCGTGGGGGTGATACCGCGCATGCAGCTATTGTGCAGCATCGCCGCGGGGCATGTCGAATCGCGAGTGCCGGCCCACATCCGCGCGTACGCGCGGAGAGACTCAAGGCGTATCGACAGGTGCTACCCTGCACGATCCGCGCGCAGGCGCGGATCAGCAAGAGCAGACGTGTTACCTTTCTTCGTCTTGCCCGGCACTTCCTCGTGCCGCGATCGCGGCGCGTGCGTCGCGTGGGTCTTGACAAGTCCTCCTGTGCCGACGTGATCACTTTGACTCAAGGCGTATCGACAGGTGCTACCCTGCCGGATCCGCGCGCAGGCGCGGATCGTGTCGCTGCAGCCGTGCGGCCGTCCCCATGATCAGGGCCCCGAGCAGGAAGAGCGCGGAGGTGACCGCGAAGGTCGCCGCCGGCGAGCCGCTCGCGCGGTAGAGCCAGATGCCGAACGGTCCGCCGATGATTGCGCGCACGCCAACGAGCGCGACGTGCGCCCCCATGTAGCCGGAGGAGTCGCGCTCGCGCGCGAAGTGGATCGGACCGGTCGTCCAGCCGAGGTTCACCGCGGCCATGCCGACGCCGAAGACGACGAAGGCGGCGAACACGGCGCCGACCCCGCGCGCCGCGGCGAGCGCCAGCGGAAACGCGGCCAGGACCGCGAAGGCCAGGCGCGAGACGACGAGCGGGCCGACGCGGTCGAGCAGCCGGCCGAACGGGTGCGAGAGCACCGCGATCATGGTGTAGTAGATCAGCCCCCGCGCGTTCGCGACGTCGGCGTAGGCCACGTCGAGGCGCTCGACGAGGAAGACCGGGATGGTCGGTTGCAGCATCATCCAGGCCAGTCCGTAGGCCATGAACCCCATCTCGTAGCGGCGGAAGCCGCGGTCCTCGCGCAGCAGCCCGAGCGCCCCGGCGAAGGGGCGGCGCAGCGCCCTGGACAGGGACCGCCCGAAACCCGCCGCGAAGAGCGGGCGCTCCCGCGGGTCGCCGGGACGGGCGCGGAAGCGCACGCGGGCCTGGGCGAGACACGAGAAGAAGCCGCAGACCGCGGCGAGGGCGTAGGCCCAGCGGTAGGCGTCCGGGCGCCAGTCGTAGAGCCGCCCGATGACGAGGGAGACGGCGATCGTGGTCACCGCCTGCAGCGCGCTGCCGAGGCCGAGCACGCGGCCGCGCTCGGCCGCGGTGAAGTTGCGCTGGAGCAGCGAGTTGACGGCGGGGACCATCGCGCCGGAGAGGAAGGTCGCCGTGCCGAGCACCGCCGTGAACGCGGCGGCGCTCGTCGCGAGCGACACGAGCAGCAGCGAGAGCCGGCCGAGGAGGCCGAAGACGAGAAAGGTGGAGGACTTCTCGCGCCCGGCGAGCAGGCCGGACCACCACGCCGCGAAGAGCAGCGCGGCCGTCGGGCCGACGACGAGCGCCGTCAGCAGCGCGTCCCCGGCGCCGAGGGTCTTCTTGGCGACGTACTCGTTGAGCAGCGAGATGCCGAGGACGACGCCGTCGAGCACGGCGGCGCGCAGCCAGACGCGCTGGGTGTAGCGCCCGACCCTGCTCGTGGCGCCGAAGGGGGGAAGGGGCATGGGCGGAGAGCCGGCGGGAGGGCGCGCGCCCTAGGCGGGGGCGCCGCTGCTCCGGCCGGTCGCCGCGCGCAGCACGTCGGAGAGGTCGCTCAGGCGGTAGGGCTTGGCGATGACACCGCAGAAGCCGTGCTCCGCGTAGCTGGCCATGATCGGGTCGCTGGAGTACCCGCTCGAGACGATGGCCCGCGCCCTGGGGTCGCGACGGCGCAGTTCGCCGACCGCCTCCTTGCCGCCCATGCCCCCGGGAATGGTGAGGTCCATGATCACCGCGGCGAACGGCCGCCCGGCGGCACGCGCCTGCTCCCAGGCGGCGAGCGCCGCCGCGCCGTCCCCGACCGCCTCGGCGTCGTAGCCGAGCGCGCCGAGCATCTGCACGGCGATCTCCCGCACGATGGCCTCGTCGTCCATGACGAGGACGCGCCCGCGCCCGGCATGGAGCGTCTGTCGCTCCTCCCCCGCGGGCGGCGGCGTCTCGGCGCTGGCGGGCAGGTAGACGGAGAAGGTCGAGCCCCGCCCCGGCTCGGAGGTCACGAGGATGTGTCCGCCGTGCTGCCGGACGATGGAGTAGCTGACCGCCAGTCCCAGGCCGGTGCCGCCCGCCTTCGTCGTGAAGTAGGGCTCGAACATCCGCTGGAGGTCGTCGCGCGGGATGCCGCAGCCGCTGTCCCGCACCGAGATGCGGACGTACGCCCCGGCCCCGAGGATCGGCGCCTCGGCCACCCCCGAGGGGACGTTGGCGGCCTCCACCCGCACCGTGCCGCCCTCGGGCATGGCCTGCACGGCGTTGAGCACGATGTTGTGCACGACCTGGCCGATCTGCCCCTCGTCGACCTCGGCGGCCCGGAGCGCGGGGTCGACCGCGACGGCGCAGGTGACCTGCGAGCCGCGGCAGCAGAACGTCGCCTGGTCGCGGATGACGTCGGCGAGGGCGGTGAGCCGCTTGACCGGGGCGCCGCCGTGCGCGAACGTCAACAGCTGCTGCGTCAGCCTGCGCGCGGCGAGGGTGGCCTTCTCGGCCTCCACAAGGCGCTCGCGCAGGGGGGGGGGAGGGCCCGCCGTCATCGCCAGGTTGATGTTGCCGAGGACCGCCGTGAGGATGTTGTTGAAGTCGTGGGCGATGCCGCCCGCGAGCAGGCCGACGGACTCGAGCTTCTCGCGCCGGCGCAGCTCCTCCTCGAGGATCTCCTTGTCCGTGACGTCCCGGAGGATCCCGCGGATGCCGATGGGGCGGCCCTGGTCGCGCACGAGGCTGACGTCGCCCTCGAGCACGACCTTGCGGCCGCCCTTCGCCAGGAGCATCGTGTGCACCTTGCCGCCGCTGCCGCCGCCGAGCAGCGTGGCGATGCGGTTGCGGCACCCGTCGTCGCACTCGGGGTGGAGCAGGTCGCTGAGGGAAAGGCGCGCGCTCTCCTCCTCGGTGTACCCGAGCGTGCGGCACCAGGCGGGGTTGACGTACTCGAGGGAGCCGTCGAGCCGCGCGCTCATGATCAGGTCGGTCGTCGTCTCGAACAGGTCGCGGTAGCGCTCCTCGCTCGCCTGCAGCGCGTTGCCCGCGTTGATCCGGTCGGTGATGTCGGCGTAGACGAGGACGGCGCCCGTGACCTCCCCCGCGGCGTTGCGCAGCGCGGTCTCGACGACGTCGTAGTGCCGTCCGCCCACGGGCCAGTCCGCGAAGCGGAAGGCCTCCCCCGTGCGGAACGTGCCCATGAACGGGCAGGGCCGCTCCGGCCGGTCGCTCTTGCAGACGACGTCGCGGCAGCAGCGGCCGAGGACCTCGGTCTCGGGGATGCCGGCCGCGAACTGCTCGCGCAGCTTCTCGTTGCTCGCCAGGATGCGCTGCTCCCGGTCGATGACCAGCACGCCGAGCCCCGCGGAGTCGAAGATGGCGCGCAGCTCCTCGCGCGCGAAGCGCAGCTGCTCGTTGGTCTGCTGCAGGTGCGCCAGCACCTGCCGGAAGGAGCCCGCGACGATCCCGATCGGGTCGAGCGCGATGAGCGTCTCGTCGTCGAGCTCCTCGGGGCGCAGGGGCGCAGTCCCCATGACCCGCAGCAGCTCGTCGATCTTGTCACGGATGTAGTGTATCGAGCGCTCATGCAGCGCGCGCAGCCGCGCGACCTCGGCGGCGGTTCCGGCGGCGGCGTCCTTCGGGTCAGCCACGGCGCAGTTCGATCGCGTAGCAGCCGCCGCGGCGCTCGACCGTCGCGGCGTACCCCATGTTGCGTGCGCTCTCGGGGATGGTCGTGATGCAGTCGCGGTTGTCGGTGAGAAACACCAGGCGTGCACGCCCCTCCCGCAGGGCCGGCTCGTGCGCGTTCATCTCGCGCAGGGCGATGAGCAGCGTCGAGGGGCAGATCTGCCCGCGGATGTCGAACTCGATGGTCTCCATGGTCACCTCGCGCGCGGCGGTGGCGTCGTCCCCGGGACCACCACGGTCGTCAGCAGCCGCCCGCCGACCCAGGCGCCCGGGAACAGGCCGGCGAGGAAGAGGAAGCTGGAGGCGGCGAGCATCGGCAGGCCGCCGAGCAGGTGCCAGACGTTGCACGTGGGCGCCATGCGCGAGGCCAGGCCCATGGCGACCCCGCCGGCAAACCCCGAGATCAGCTGGCGCCGGGGGACGCCGCGGCCGAGGCGCCATTCGCCGAGCGCCAGCGCGGAGAGCGCGGCCCCGAGGACGATCCCGGCCACGAGCGGGTACTGGATCGCGGCCAGCGCGTCGAACTGCGGGCCGGGGCCGCCGGCGAGCAGCTCGCCGGTCAGCGGGTGACGGTAGGAGAGCGGCGTGGTCTTGAAGAGCGCCAGGCCGGCGAAGTGCCCCGGGGCCGCCAGTCGCTCGAGCCACGCGCCGATCTTGGCGTACGAGGTGGTCACGCCCAGCGGCAGGCCGACGACGACGGCGGAGGTGGCGGTGAGGGCGGCGAGCGCGAGGCCCGCGAGCCACGGCTGGAGGTGGCCGGCGGCCGCCGAGACGACCTGCAGCTTGGCATGGGCACCGCGGCGCAGCAGCAGGACCGCGCCGGCGACGGCGACGAGCGCCACCGGGATCGTCGGCGTGACGCCGAGGATCTCGGGCAGCGTCACCTTGCCGGGAAAGAACGTCGCGCGTCGCAGGAAGACGGACCAGAAGGGGTAGACCTCGGCGTAGGCGGCGCTGCCGGCGATCAGCCCGAGAAACGCCGTCGCGCTGACGAGGCTGCCGGCGCCCATGCGGTAGAGCGTGCCGACGACGCAGCCGCCGGCGAGCACCATGCCGACGCCGAAGAGGATGCCGCCGACGACGTTGGCGGCGGTCGGCGCGTAGAAGAGCGGGAAGGGATAGTTCGGGAGCAGGCCGGCCAGGCGGGCCGCCTCGAAGAGCACCATTGTCGCGAGCACCGCCAGCGCCAGCGCGCGCAGCCCGCCGGTGCGGCGGAAGAGGAACAGGTCCCGGAACGTGCCGGCGAGGCAGAAGTCCGCGCGGTGCATGACCGCCCCGGCCGCCAGCCCGAGGGCCAGCGACGCGAGGGCGACAAGCAGATAGGTGTTCCCTGCCATTTCACCGCGTATTTAGCGGCGTCGCGGCGCCATCTGTCAAGATTCGCGCGCCGTGTGCGCGCCGCGACAGGCGCGACGGAAGTCTGCGGAAAGCGGCTACGGCGCGCGCACCTGCTCCATGCGGGCGCGGATCACGTCGCTCCGGCGCGCGAGGTAGCCGGTGACGCCGCGTCGCTCGTAGAAACGCGGGTTCGGAATCATGGCCGCGAGGCGGGCCGCCTGCTCCGCCGTCAGCTCCGCCGCGCCGGCGCCGAAGTACCTCCGCGCCGCGGCCTCGGCGCCGTACGTGCGCTCGCCCCATTCGATGACGTTGAGGTACAGCTCGAGGATCCGCCGCTTGTCGAGCGCCGCCTCGAGCATCAGCGCGATGAGCGCCTCCTGCCCCTTGCGCGCCCAGGAGCGTCGCCCGGAGAGGAAGAGGTTCTTGGCGAGCTGCTGGGTGATCGTCGAGGCGCCGCGGACGACCCGCCCGCGCGCCTCGTTGCGCTCGCGCGCCTTCCCGATCTCCTCCCAGTCGAAGCCCTCGTGGGAGAGGAACTTCGCGTCCTCCGCGGCGACGACCGCGCGCTTGAGCTGGAGGGAAATGCGCCCGTAGGGTACCCAGGTCTGGTCGAGCGCCGCGCTCGGGTCCCGCCGGCGCAGCTCGGCGAGCCGGGCGCGCATGAAGGCCGTCGTCCCCGGGGCGTGGGTGCGCCACCAGAGGATGCGCGCGAAGAACGAGCCCTCGTAGAGCAGAAGGGCTGCCGCGAGCAGCAGCGCCGCGCGGAACACGTGCCGGCGCAGGGGCGTCCGCGACGCGCCGGGGCGCGGGACCGCTTCGTCGGGCGGGGTCATGCCCGTCCTCTACCGGCGCCGGCGGGGATTGTCAACGTTCGTTGCCCCTCTTTGGCAAGAGGCGGGGGGCGGGGGTATTTTCGCGCCCGCGCCCGTTGCGGTATCATGCGCGCTCACCACACGAAGGAGCCTGCATGAAGCGAAGCGACGGACGCGAACCGCACGAGCTGCGCCCTGTGAAAATCCAGACGGGGTTCCAGCGCAACGCCGAGGGCTCCGCCCTGATCACCGTGGGCGGGACGACGGTCCTCTGCGCGGCGAGCGTCGAGGACAAGGTCCCCCAGTTCCTGCGCAACACGGGGCGCGGGTGGGTGACGGCCGAGTACGCCATGCTGCCGCGCGCGACGAACACCCGCATGCAGCGCGAATCGAGCGCCGGGAAGGTGGGCGGGCGCACGCACGAGATCCAGCGGCTCATCGGCCGCTCGCTGCGGGCGGTGACCGACCTGGCGGCGTTCGGCGAGCGCACCCTCTGGGTCGACTGCGACGTGCTCGAGGCCGACGGCGGCACGCGCACCGCCTCGATCACCGGGGCCTTCGTGGCGGTCGCGCTCGCCTTCGAGAAGTTGCGCGCCGCAGGGAAGATCGCGCGCGTGCCGCTGGTCGACCACGTGGCGGCGGTCAGCGTCGGGGTGATCGACGACGAGGTGCGCCTCGACCTCTGCTACGAGGAGGACTCGCGCGCCGAGGTCGACATGAACGTCGTCATGACCGGCTCGGGGAGGCTCGTCGAGATCCAGGGGACCGCAGAGGGGGCGCCCTTCTCGTGGCACCGCCTCGACGAGATGGGCTCGGCGGGGCGCGCCGGCATCCGCGAACTGGTTGCGTTGCAGGCCGAAGTGCTCGGGCCTCTGGCGGTCGGGAAGAAGTAGGGATGGCTGCGGTGCGGCTTCTCGTCGCCTCCGGCAACCGGAAGAAGGCCGCCGAGATCGCCGCGATCCTCGGTGCCGGCGCGGCTGGCGGCCTGGAGGTGCTGACCCTCGCGGACTTCCCCGGGCTGGAGATGCCGGAGGAGACGGGCGCGACGTTCCTCGAGAACGCGCGGATCAAGGCGCGTGCCGGGGCCGCCGGTTCGGGGCTGCCGACCCTTGGCGAGGACTCCGGCCTGTGCGTGGACGCCCTCGGCGGCGCGCCGGGGGTGCTGTCGGCGCGGTACGCGGCTGGCGGCGACGCTGCGCGCTGGGGCAGGCTGCTGGGCGAGATGCGCGACGTGCCCGCCGGCCGGCGCGCGGCGCGGTTCGTCTGCGCGGCCGTGGTCGCCCTGCCGGACGGACGCGAGGAGAGCGCCGAGGGGTCCTGCGAGGGTGAGATCGCGGTGGCGCCGCGGGGCAGCGGTGGCTTCGGCTACGATCCCGTCTTCCTGCTGCCGGACGGCCGGACGATGGCTGAGCTGACGGCCGCGGAGAAGGACGCCATCAGCCACCGGGGAAGGGCGCTGCGGGCGATCGCCCCCCGCCTGCTCTCCCTGGCGAAGAATTCGACAACTGGAAAGTGATCGGACAGTGAGGGGATGCATGCTTGGAGCGAGACAAGGCGCCCGACGAAGGGAATGCCGAGGCGTACTCGTGTACGCCGCAGGCAGGCCCAAGGAGGGCAACGCAGTCGCAGCCCAAGCAGGCGCCCCGAAGTGAACGGTGACGAGACAATGAGAGGATGCATCGTTGGAGCGAGACAAGGCGCCCGACAAGCGGATGCCGAGGCGTACTGCGGTACGCCGCAGGCAGGCGCGCGAAGGGCAACGCAGTCGCAGCCCAACGAGGCGCCTCGAATGCACGGAATCGGGGCGTAGCGCAGCCTGGTAGCGCACCTGCTTTGGGAGCAGGGTGTCGGAGGTTCAAATCCTCTCGCCCCGACCAGCGTGCGGAAGACGCGGTCCTGGTTCGCCGGTGCCCACCGTGCCGGCGACCCCCATCTCCATGATAGGACGGAGTCGTTGACAGGGCAGGCCGGTCGCTCTGCCAAGCCTGCGGCATTTCCCTTCCCGCCTGGCGCACCGTGGGTACATCGCCCCATTTGCACCTCCCGCGCGGCGGACTACCTTGGTGGAGACTTTTCGAGAGAAGCGTATGCCCAGGGTCGGCCGGAAACCGGGGAAGGAGCGCGGACGATGAAACTGTTGGCAGCGAACGCCGGGAAGCTCGTGCAGTTTGCGCTCAAGGCGGAACCGACGAACCGGGTGTTCGTCGCGGGCACGTTCAACAACTGGGACCCGGGGGCGAATCCCCTGCAGGGGAGCCCGGACAGCGGGTACTTCACGACCGCCCTGCACGTTCCGACGGGCAGGCACGAGTACAAGTTCGTCGTCGACGGCGCCTGGGTCGTGGACCCGGCGTGTCCGGACTGCGTGCCGAACGCTTTCGGCTCGACGAACAGCGTGCTTCGCGTCTGAGGTCCGGGGGGGACCCGGGGAGGGCGGGCGCCTCAAGCCTCGGGCATGATCGGCTGCGTCGGGAATCCGGCCTCCTTCCAGGCCTCGAATCCGCCTCGGAGGGCGCGCACCCGGGCGCGACCCGCCTTGATCAATGACCGCGCCAGACTGGCGCTGGCAGCCTCGTGCGGTCAGGAGCAGTAGAAGACCAGCTCGCGGTCCGGTGGCAGGCTCTTCGCGGCGAGGTGAACTTCTGACGGCTTGAACCTGACCGCTGAAGGAATCATGGCGGCGGCGGCCGCGAAGGAGGCCTCGGAGCGCAGGTCGACGACGAGAACGTCCTCCCCCTGAGCGATCTTCCGGAAGAGTTCGTCGGCCGGGATGCGCGGGATGGAGTACTTGCGCACAAGGTAGTAGCGTGAGATGCCGTTCCAGACCAGGAAGAGGACGACTCCCCCGAAGACCAGCCACCCGACGTACCCGCGCACCGCGCCGAAGCTTCTGATGGCGGCGGCGCCAAGCACCCAGCCGCTGCCGACGCCGATGCTTGCCCAGGCAAGTGATCCCGCCCCGTCGATCAAGAGAAAGGCGGGCAGGGACATGCCGGCGATTCCGGCGAGCGGCGGCGCGACGGCGTTCAAGCCCGGGACGAACTTCGCGAGGAGAATCGTTGAGACGCGGCGTCGATCGAAGCGGCCCTCCGCAGCCTCCACGCATGCTTCCGGATTCAGCGAGAGCCGGCAGATCGCGGAGAGCACCCGCCGGCCGCGCCAGCGCCCGATCAGAAACCACAGGGCGTCGGCCACCACGGCGCCGAGGGCCGCCCCACAGAGTGCCCACGCGGCGGGCACGCCGCCGGCGCGCGAGAGCGCCCCCGCCAGCATCAACACCGGGAACGCTGGGATGGGGAGCCCCATGTTCTCGATGAGCGCGAAGAGGAACACGGCGTTGACGCCCGGTGTGCCGATGAATCCCGTCAGCCACTCCATCGGGTCCTCCCGCCTGCTCCCGGCCCCGCGGCGCGGGCAGCGTCGTTGTCCCACGCAAAACATAGAACGGCGAGGCCCCGGATGAAATGGGGCGCTTCCCGCAATCGGCAATCTCGGGAAGGGGGTGTGAGTTCGTTGGCTCCCTCGTCGGGCACGAAAACTGAGGGGAACGCCCCATTGAGACAATGGATACCCCTCCACAAATTGTCCCGTGAAGTCGAGTTTCCAAGGGCAGGGTCACGAGGGGCGGATGTTCTTGTTCTTCAAAGTAAGGGGTAAGGTGCGTCTTCAGCGTCGGAACGCACGAGCCGGCGGGCAAGAGCCGCTCGATCTCCTTCGATCCGCACCATGTCCCAGAGCAAGCCAGCATTCGAGGGGAATCCGGGGAACGTCAGGGAAGAGCGGGGGAGGGACTGTCATGTCGAGGACCGGAGCGCGCAGCAGCTGGTTGTCGGTTGGGCTGGGAATCATCGCCCTGGTGGCCGGACTGCCCTCCGGTAGCGCCCTCGCGGTGCCACTGCCGGGCGGGACGCTCGATCCGCTGACGATTACCAAGTACGTGACGCCGCTGGTGATTCCGGCGGTGATGCACCCGGTGGACCCTGTGGCGTGCGCGGCATCATTGACGCCGGCGACGGACCCGGCGTGCAAGTACGACATCTCGGTGCGCCAGTTCCAGCAGCAGATCCTGCCGGCGCCGCTGCCGGCGACGAGGGTGTGGAGCTACGGGCCGACGATCGACCCGTCGCCGGCGGTTGCGCCCACGGCGCTCTCGCACTTCAACTACCCGGCGTACACGATCGAGACGACGGCGAGCACGCCGGTGTCGGTGCGCTGGCGCAACCAGCTGGTGGTGGACCCGGTGGCGTGCGCGGCGTCGTTGACGCCGGCGACGGACCCGGCGTGCAACTACCTGCCGCACCTGCTGCCGGTGGACCAGACGCTGCACTGGGCGAACCCGACGGGCACGGGGTGCACGCCCGAGAGCGCGACAGCGACGGGGACGGACTGCCGCACGAACAACCCGGTGCCGTACACCGGTCCGGTGCCGACGGTGGTGCACCTGCACGGTGCGCACGTGGACTCGCACAGCGACGGCTTCCCGGAGGCCTGGTGGCTGCCGGCGGCCAACAACATCCCCGCGGGGTACGTGACCGAGGGGAGCCTGTACGATGACTCCCTCGGGCACGCCCGTGGCGCGAAGCTTGGGTACGCGGATTACCAGTACCGCAACGACCAGGCAGCGGCGACGCTCTGGTTCCACGACCATGCGATGGGTATGACGCGTACCAACGTGTACGCGGGGCCGGCGGGGTTCTGGCTGGTGCGCGGGGGGGCGAACGATCTGCCGACGGGTCTGCCGAAGCCGGCGCCGGTGACGGCCGACCCGATCATGGGGCTGAACACGCCGGGGGATCCGCTGCGCAACTCGATCCGCGAGATCCCGGTGGTGATCCAGGACCGTTCGTTCAACGCGGACGGTTCGCTGTTCTATCCTGCGACGCGGACGTTCTTCGACGGGTACCCGGGGCCGTTCACGGGCTCGACGCCGATCTCCACGGACATTGCGCCGATCGCGAACGTGGAGGCGTTCTTCAACACGATGGTGGTCAACGGCGTGGCGTGGCCGAAGCTGGAGGTGGCGCCGGCGCAGTACCGGCTGCGGCTGCTCAACGGCTGCAACTCGCGGATGCTGAACCTGGCGCTGTTCGTGGTGGATCCGGTGACGGGCCTGACGACGGCGGTGGAGCTGCCGTTCTACCAGATCGGCGCGGAGCAGGGCTTCCTGCCGAGCGTGGCCAAGGTGCAGACGGGGACGATGACGGTGTACGACGGCACACCCGGTGGACGGGTGGTTGTGGCGCCGAGCGCGCAGCAGGCGCTGCTGATGGGGCTGGCTGAGCGGGCGGACGTGCTGGTGGACTTCCGCGGTCTGCCGAGTGGGACGATCGTGCGGATGGTCAACAACGGAGCGGACGCGCCGTTTGGCGGTTTCCCGGTGATGGTGCCGGCGGACCCGGCGACGACTGCTCAGGTGATGCAGTTCGTGGTCAACGCGACGCCGGCGAGCGCCGGCGGGCCGCTGGGCGCGAGCCCGACGGACCCAGTGCTGGCCGACGGCGTGACGCCGAACCCGGGCGCGGCGCTGGACCCGACGGCGCTGGCGCTGCCCGCGGCGGCGCCGCTGGCGGCGGCGGGCAACGTGCGCAACGTCTCGCTCAACGAGGAGGCGTCGGCGCAGGTGTGCGTGACGGTCTCGCCGATCGGGGCGATCACGGTGGTCAACGTGCTGCCGGCGCCGATGGCGGATCCGGCGGCGTTCGCGGCGTACTGCGCGACGCTGGGCGCGGTGCCGATGGCGCCCAAGTCGCCGAAGCTGGGCACGGTGGACCTGACGGTGCCGACGGCGCCGGTGGGCGTGCCGC